>JBDHXS010000442.1:0-6002 GCA_039810845.1 Runella sp.
GCTCCTTTATGGTAGCGTCTTTTTTGTTGGAGTTATAGTAAATGGGTTAGCCAGCTACTTTTCCCATCACATACAATTCTTCCAAATGGGGAGTAGGGCTTCCTCCTTTCTTTTCAAGTGTTACGGCAAACGCTTCCGCTTGTGGAATCGCCTTCATTTTTTGCATGGCATTATTTACGTCAAATACGCCCAAGTCCACGGGTTTGCCCCCTACTAATGCCCACAGTTGGTATTGTTTAGTTGCATCAGGTACAGGTAGCGAAAGCACATTTAACTGAACTTCCTGCGTCTTTGGATTCCAAACTACTCGAACTGCACTATTGGGCGATTTTTCTACTCCTTTTAAGGTCACAAACTGATTGTCGGCATTGTTAATGTCAGCAATCAATTCTGTTTTTTGTTTGAGTTCGTCAGCCTGCTGGGCTACTGTCCCAGTAAGTGTTTCGATACGGGAGTTGAAATAGACAGCAGACCCAATCAAAGCTGCCACAGAAGCAGCTGCTACCCATCCCCACTGAAACGACGATTGACGTGAGTTGAGAGCAATCACAGGCGTCTCATCTGCTTCAGTTTCAGTCTCTTCTGATTCCTCCGTTTGAGCATTGTTTGGCAATTCATCAGAAAATTCTAATTGCGCCATAATCTTATCTTTGAGCGCAGCTGGGGGCGCAACCCGATGCGCAAACGCATGACGTTCTATAACTTCCCCAAGTTGATTCAACTCGGTTTTGATCTCAGGATAAATTTTTGAAAGACACTCTACCTCCCTGCGTTCCTGCTCTGAAACATTGCCTGAGAGATAGTCTTCCAAGATTCCTGATTCGATATATTCCTTAATGTTAATCATGTACCAAAAAATTTTCTTAAATCCCTAAGAGCACTGCGCACACGGGTTTTGACCGTACCCAACGGCATTTCAAGCCGTTGAGCGGCTTCTTCATGCGTGTAGCCCCCCCAATATACCATTTCAATCAGCGTTTGCTGCTCCGGTTTGAGCTGTGATACTACCTCACGTAGCTCTTTAGCATCCAGTTCGTTGTAAATCGTTTGATTTGATTCTACCACATATACGGCAGAATCAATATCTTGGATTTCGGGGCGATTAACACGCAAGTAATCAATAGAAGTATTACGTGCGATGTTGAGCATCCATGTAAATAATCGTCCCTTCCCCACATCGTACTGGGCGATGTTTTTCCAGATTTTAACAAAGATTTCTTGCAACAAGTCCTGGGCCGTCTCTTCTGTGCGAACTAACTTCAACACTACTCCGTACAAAGCATCAGAATAATTGTCATAAAGATAATTGAATGCCTTCCGGTCTTGCCTTCGCAACATTTCAACCAGTTCGCTCTCATCGTATTTAGGCAATTTTACCCCCATAAGAGTCTTTCAACATTTTTAAAGTATATACACTAATTAAAAGAGAATGGATTATCAAAGTGTGGAATTACTAAATGATAAGCGTTGCTCATGTTTGGATGCAATATCAAAAAAAAAAATTGACTGACGAAATCTATTTTAGAAGTTGCTCCCGTAAGTAGGAGTAAAACAACTAAACAACCATGAAAAAAATCATTATTAAAATAACAAAAATCTCAGCTTACTCTCTATTGGGGCTTTTTTCGGCTTTTGTAGTATATGCCAACTTAGAGCCTGCCCCCATGCACGCTTATGTAAAACCCATTAGCATGACCATCTTAAAAATAGATGGATTAGAAACCCAAGCACAAGCTAATGATATTCGACAACATGTAAGTGAAGTTGCTGGCGTAACGGCTTGTTCGGCCAATCCCACGAGCAGATTGGTCAGTATCACCTTTGATCCCGACCAGGCTACCGCCGCTTCTTTGAGCAAATTTGTAGGTAAGCTTACGCAACAACCTGTGCAAAATGCTTCTTTTGAAGGGGTAGAGTCCTCAGGGCCACAGTGTCCTGTACCTCTCTCATATATTATGGCTTTTGAGCGTGTAAAATACGCTTTTTGTTTCCGTTAAGCATATCATTTATAGCATAATTATCTCAAGTTTTATTTTAATCTATTTTACCACCCAATTAAATCAATTAATAAATATGAAAAAGACATTTGTTGTTCTCTCACTCGCTTTAGTAGCATTGATGAGTTCGTGTAAGAAAGAAGAAGAAGCAGCTCCTGCATCGCTGTATGATCGTCTTGGTGGCGTAACGGCTATCTCGGCAGTGGTAGATCAGTTTATTACAAACGTAGCCGCTGACCCCAACATGGTACGTACATTTACTCCTTTGCTTACCGAAGTAGGCAAAGGCAATACCGCCCGATTGACGGCCTTACGCAATAACCTTATTGACCAAATAGGTGAAGCAAGTGGAGGTCCCCAGAAATATATGGGCAAAGACATGGTAACTGCCCATAAAGGCATGAAAATTACCGACACAGAATTCAATTCACTCGTAGCTGATTTAGTAGCTGCACTTGACAAATTTAAAGTCCCTACTACCGAAAAAAATGAACTTCTCGGTGTATTAGGCGGCTTAAAAGGGCAAATTGTAGGCCAGTAAGAAGTAAAAGGGTTGGATAGTTGAGTGTAACGACAGGGTCTTTAAGAGCCTGTCGTTCTTTTTTATTCGACCCATAATACCAAACCTTTCAAATAGCTTCCTTCGGGGTGAAAAAGATTGACAGGGTGGTCGGGTGGTTGAGTAATCTGGTGCAGCACACGCACTTGCCGCCCCGCTTCAATCGCCGCAGCTACGATGGTATTATAAAACAGCTCTCTATCAACAACTTGCGAACAAGAAAAAGTAAATAATATCCCATTGGGTTTCAAATGCTTAATCCCTTCGGTATTGAGTCGTTTATAACCTTGTACTGCACGGTGACGCGCCGACATGCTTTTAGCATAAGCGGGTGGGTCAAGTACCATGACATCATAAGTGCCTGTGGTTTCTTTCAAAAATTTCATCACATCTTCTGCATACGATTGATGAGCTGCTTTTGCTCCAAAATTAGCTTCCACGTTGCGCTCTGTCAATTCGATTGCTTTTTTGGAAGCATCTACCGAATCTACGGAAGTAGCTCCTGCCTCCAAAGCATAAATCGAAAATCCTCCTGAGTAACAAAAAGCATTCAAGACATTTTTTCCTGCCGCATAATCTGCCAATAATTTTCGATTATCGCGTTGGTCTAAGAAAAAACCAGTCTTTTGCCCCGTTTCCCAATCAATCAGAAAAGTATGCCCGTTTTCTTTTACGGGATGCGGCACAGCACACTGACCATATACATAGCCATTGGATACTGATTTGGCAAATTCATCGGGTAGTGTTTCAGCACTTTTATTATAAATGGCTTTCAGTTCTTCCCCATACAACTCTTTTAAAGCCTGGGTAAGCTCATTTAGTACCCGATACATACCAATAGAGTGCGCTTGAATTACCAGTACTCCATTATAGTAGTCAATAATTAACCCAGGTAATCCATCACCTTCTCCGTGAACTAAACGATAGCAGTTTGTGACACGGTCTGAGGTTAGAATTTGTTGACGTACAGTAAGCGCTTTCTGGAGTTTTTGCTTCCAAAAAGCGACATCAGGTACGATTTTTTCATAACTAAAGAGTTTAACAGCAATATTTCCATTGTGAAAATGCCCCGTAGCTAAATATTGGCCCTTGCTATCGCACACTTCAACGACTTCACCATCAGTTGTTTGGCCTTTAACGCGAGCAATAGCCCCCGAAAATACCCAGGGGTGAAAGCGACGAACAGCTTCGTCACGATTGGGTTTGAGAAAAACTTGTGAGAAAGAATGCACAGAAAAAATTATTGGTTTTAATTCAACTAATCCTTTTAGAAGATAGATACATCGTTATGACGCCTGCCAAAGCCGTTGGGATGGCAAAAATCAAAAAGTTGGTGGTCATGGATAGCCCCATCCCAATCAAAATACCTCCCAACATAGGGCCGATAATTCCCCCCAAACGTCCCGAACCAATCGCCCAGCCAACCCCAGTAGTCCGAAACTCGGTAGGATACATACGCGCTGCTACGGCATAAAGCCCCACAAATCCTCCTTGGATACCAAAACCTATCAAGCCAAATACCACAAGCAACAAGGAAGACCCTGAAAACAAACCAAAAATAGACATCAATACGGCCGTCATCAATAGAAAAATTCCGATGGTTTTCTTTAGACCATAAATGCTTGAAAAATAGCCTTGTACCACAATCCCCACAAAGGCGCCCATATTGAAAACTGTACCTGCATAAATGGCCAATTCCATTGACAAACCTGCATTGGAAGCTAATTTAGGAATCCAGTTTGTCAAGAAATACAAAGTAGCAAAGGCCATAAACAAAGCCCCCCATAACTGAAAAGTAGGGATTTTGAACTCTTCTGTTAGCATGGATTTAAACGAAACTTCGGCTTTTTCGTCGTTATGAATCGGTAAGGCAGAAAGAGTATTGATGCCCATTTTAGACAAAATAGCATTGACATTCAATAACGCATTTTTGGGCTGTGCTTTCAAATAAAAATCAACGGATTCGGACAAGAAAAAGAAAATCAACGGCACAGCGATGGTTGTGGCAAAACCCGCCAACTGAAACATGGTTTGCCAGCCGAGTTGCGGAATCACTTTGGCGGCCACCAAGCCCGACAGTACGGCCCCAATCGGATAGCCCGAAATCACAAAACTCACCCAAAAATCCTTGGTTTTGTTGGGTGTATATTCGGCGGTGAGGGTAGCGGTACTTGCCAACATGGCCCCGATACCTATTCCACTTATCAGTCGGATGACCATCAGTTGTTCGATGGATTGGACAAAAGCAGTACTAAAAATACTTAACCCCATCAGAACAGCACTCAACAAAATCATTCTTTTTCGGCCAATGATGTCTGCCCGAGGGGCCAAAAACATGGCCCCAATTGTCATGCCCAACAACCCCGCACTAAACACAATGCCGAGTGCTTCGGGGGTAATAGACCAAGCCTTTACGATGGCAGGTGCGGTATAAGAAATCACCATCACGTCCATGCCATCAAGCATATTCATGAGTAAACAAATGAAGACGGTCGCATACTGCGGCCCCGTCATCTTGTTGTTGTTGTCAATGTGTTGTTTAATATCAAATTGCATCACTTACATAATTACAGAGGTTTAGGGGGTTTCTGCCATATTAATTTGTTATCACAAAGAACACAAAAATGGCACAAAGAACACGAAGAAAATAGTCTGTGTTCTTTTCGATTTTAAGGAAAGCGTAATTCCTTTACAACTTCGATAAAAAATCAAAACTCTTTTTCAAGGAAGTATCGGGCGTAGCTACCATGTCTTGTTCTACAATAAAGTGTTCTACTCCAATGGCCTGCGCTTTGTCCATGATTGATTTAAGGTCAAGTACACCACTGCCTGCATCGGTCATGTATTGAAATAAACCAATCCACTGCGAGGCATCTCCACCGTCGCCTGAGAAGCGAACTTTTTTTGCCATGTCTTTGATATGCAACAGCTTATACCGATTGGCGTACTTGGTCAAATACGTCATGGGGTCAACACCACCCGCCGTAGTCCAATACAAATCCATTTCCATAAATACCAATTCTGGGTCGGTACGCTCCAAAAGCAATTCTACAGGTATTTTGCCTTCCATCGCCACCAGCCCATAGCCGTGGTTGTGGTAAGCAAACCGAAGCCCTACTTTTTTGGCAGCTTCGCCAATTTTATTAAAATCGTCGGCAATACGCTTATAGGCGTCCAAATTTGTACGAAGTTCGTCGGGAATAGCGGGCAGACCCACGTATTTATGACCAAGCAAATGTCCTGCTTCGCCCAGTTCTCCCATGCGGCTTTTGAGGGTATCTAAATCTGTATGAATGGAAGGCGCAGTGAGGCCATTATCCGCCAAAATCTGTTTTACTTCCTTGGCCGTATGCCCAAAGTAACCGCTTCCTTTGAAGCCCAAAGCAGGCGTACAGCATTCCAACGATCATGGGCCGACTGCGTACTAAACGGAAATGGGCCGTAAA
>JBDHXS010000443.1:0-5980 GCA_039810845.1 Runella sp.
CTCAACGAATCGGTGGTATTGTTGGGCATACTATGATAATAATAGTCGGCTCCACTTGCCATTACTTGATCAGTCATTCCACAGGTATAGCCAACCGAATAATAATATTTGGTGTTGGGTGATAATCCCGTCAAAGTAACGATATGAATGGAGTCGTTTGTATTTACTACCACTTCATTTGTCAGATTGCCTGGACTAAGGCCATACTTAACCTTGCTATTGGTAAGTATGTCAGTTTTCCAACGTACAATTACGGAGGTTGGAGTCCCTACTTGTAGATAAGGTTGCCGATCAAAATTTGCAGTGGGACATCCCCCGACCCCTTCAATTGACAAATCAAAATACCTATCTACACTACTGCCAAATTGATGGACTTCTACGGCGATGATGTTTGTCCCCGTTAACAAATCACTTGGCACATACACAGTTGTGTCTTTGTAAATAGAATCATTTGGAGGGGCTATGGGTGCTAAAGTTAGCGAGTCTATTGTTCCTACAGGCATATTTAACCGAAAAACTTCCCTACCATTTATGTAAGCCACCAGTCCATCGTCACACCAAGTTTTGATGCGGTAGCCAGTATAAGAACTTTTATCGGTAATGTTAAAGCATTTTCTAAAATAGTGCGTTTTGGACGAATTAGCCCCTGTTCTTCCCGAGCCTTGCGGCCACAGCCACTTATTGATTGTGTGTGTAGGCGTACCGTCATCGTAGCCTAAGGTAGCTTGCCCGCTCGACCAAGCGGCATCGTTATACGCGTTGGTTTTCCATGAGCCATTTCCAACAGCAACTGCATCTTGAAAAGCCTCACGATATTTCCAATTTGTAGCTTTGTAAGAAACAGGCCATTCAGGGCAAGCAGCAGGAGCTGTAAGTCCTTCAATAAATAAATCAAAGTATCGGTCAAGACTTGCACCAAATTGATGCACTTCTACAGCTATTACATTTGTGCCTGTTAATAAATCCATTGGAAGATTGATGGTAGTCTCTCCATAAATAGAGTCATTGGCAGGGGCAATTGTAGCAGCCGTAAGCGAATCAACACTACCAACGGGCATGTTTATACGAAGTACCTCCTTGTTGTTAAGATACACAACCAACCCATCATCACACCACGTTTTGATACGATAACCACTATATAGATTTGGATTGGTGACGTTAAAAGATTTTCGGAAATAATGTGTTTTAGAAGAATTAGTACCTGTTCTCGCCGCATTGAAAGGCCATACCCAAGTGGTGAGTGTATGCGTAGGTGTCCCATCGTCATAACCCAAAGTAGCTTGCCCGCTCGACCAAGCGGCATCGTTATACGCGTTGGTTTTCCATGAGCCATTTCCAACAGCAACTGCATCTTGAAAAGCCTCACGATATTTCCAGCCCGAAGCCTTAAATCCTACAAAAGTAGTTTGAGCAATAGAGGTATTATCAAATAATACCCAAAGCAATGGGATTAATAACCCCACAGCTCTTAATGGATAAGTTTTCATGTTAGGGTAAATTGTAAAGAGTAGAATAACTGATTTTTAGTCCATACTTTTGCCTTAGGTAGTATAGATATAGACTTTTAGCAATATAAAGTTTAACTTTTTTTATGATAAAATAAAAGGATTAGGTCAATTTATTTTTTGTAACTAATTGTAAGAGAGTGATATAATCGGTTTTGAGTAATAGAGGGAGATTCTTTCCCCGATGCCCGTTTTTATTCAGACATCGTAAGTCCGCAAAATGTAGGACATTTTAGTTTCTTTATGAAGTTTTTTGTTGGGTTCTGGATTTACGTTTGTAGCTCATATATTGCTCTATGGTTGCTTTTCTACGTCTTGCCACATGTACTTCTGAACCATCTGATAGACTTAATAAAGTGGGTGTTTTTCTTTGGATAGCATAATGAATATTGACCAAGCATGATTTGTGTACTCGTACAAATGGGAAAGCTAAAAGTTCTTCATAGAAAACTAAACTTTTCGAGCTAAGTATCTGACGATCATCAGTAAGATAAAAAAGGGTATAATTGCCTGACCCTTCTAACTTAATGATTTCTTCAGTATCTACGGGGAGTCTTTTATGATGATATGGGAGAGTGATTGTATTCATGTTGTTTCAGATTGTTTTACAACACGATAAATGTATCCTACTTAATAGGATTTTCTTATGACACAACTCACTTTTAATAAATGATATTTATCATCAAATAAGTTATTAAAAATCAATACCTTAACTATTGTGTTGTTGATTTTTAATAACTTAACAAGAAAGAACACGGAAGGTGTTCTTAGCTTTTAGAATGCAGAGAAATATATAAGTAGTGGTTTATTAAGCGCTTGCAAGTGTTAGCCGAAACTCTGTCCCTATGTTAGGTGTAGGTGTGACGGTAATTTTACAGGAAATAGCTTTGGCTAAGTCTCGAATAAGATGAAGTCCCAAGCCCGATTTTCCGCTAATATTGGTATTTTCTGAGTGAAGAGGGCTTAATTGTTGTTCTGATATTCCACCTGCATTATCGCTAATAGCCAATATAACGCGTCCTTTCTCTTCGCGGGCTTCCCAGCAAACTCGCCCATCAGGTACGTTTTTTAAAGCTTTTAGGGCATTACTTGTCAAGTTTTGCATAATGATTTTGAGGTAATCTTCATCAGTGACCACTTTCAAGTTGGCGGAGTCGTCAAAATACAAGTTTACTCCTATGCTATCAGCAAAAAACCGTTGAATATATGTAAATAGCTCACTTACAGCTATTTCTTTGGCTTGGGGTTTAAAGTGTTCCATTTGACTTTTACTCCAAAGAAGCATTGATTCCATCGTTTCGAGCAGACTTTCGGCGGAGTCGGTAATACGCTGCTGATGCGCTGCGGCCATGTCTGGGCTGAGAAGTTCGGGGGCTTGTTTTTGGAGATTCAAGAACGAAATCAAATTGGCAACGGGGCTACGCAAATCATGGCTCAAAATGGCAAAAAACTTGGCCTTGATTTTGTTGGCCTCATCAAGTTCTTGATTTAAATGAAGTAGGGTAGTATTGGTACGTTTTCGGGTTTGGCCTTGCCAGTAAAGTAATCCCCCAATCACGGCCAAGAGTCCAAGTCCAATCAATAACCCAATTCGTTGTTTTTTTTGATTGTCGAGCTCTAATTGGTTGATTTTTATTTGCTTATCGCGTATTTCTATTTCGCGTTGACTTTCTACTTCAGCGATTTTGTTTTTAGATTCTTGAGAGTAAAGCGAATCTTGTACAGCTTGGTATTGGCGGAAGTTGAGGTAAGCATTTTTGTAGTCTCCCAACTCGGCTTGTAGCTCGGCTAGCACTCCTGTCCAGTAAGATTTATTACCTATTTCGCCTTTTTGGTGGCTACGTTCTATGGCTATGTAGAGGTATTTTATGGCGAGGTTTAGCCGCATGTTTTTGTTAGGGGAATTTTTGGCTTTTTCAAAGTACGCTTGTCCTAAGTTGCCTGCATTGGCGATGGCCTCGGAGTGCATTGGATTCACTTTTTGCCAAAGCCCAAAGGCCAAAAGGTTGTACTTGATTTTAGCATCAAAATCGGTATTGTAAGTAGTTGCCAAATCCCCGTATGCGTCGGCTAATCCCTCTAAATCGCCCGTTCTTTGAAAAAGTGGAAGTGCTTTTTGTAGATATTTTTGGGCGTTTTTGAAATCGTTTTGGGCAATATAAATAGCCGCCACCTTCACCAATGCCCGTGCTACTTCTCGCTCGGCATTACCTTCCGAATCGTGGGTTTGTTGTTCGGCTAAATGCAAACTTTTGAAGGCATAGTCTAAGGCTTTTTTGAAATTTTTTTGTAACAAATAAATGCCAGAAATATTTCCTAAGCTTATGGTAATCAGGTATTTATCATCAATACTTTCGGCTATTTTTAGACCTTCTAAGCAGTACTCTATTGCTTTTGGGTAGTTAGAAACGATGTTTTGTTCGGCTGCTCCCAAGTTGTTGAGGGTAGAAGCTATGTTCCATTTGTCATCAATTTCACGATAAACTACTAAAGCATGCTGGTAAAAATACTGACAAGAATCGTACATACCTTTGTCGCTGTAAGCCCGTCCAATGGCGGCATTAAACACGCCAATACCACGTTTCCATCGCATTTTGATAGCATGATTCAATCCTAAGTGGCTGTATTGAAGTGCTTTATCAGTATTGATAAAAAAGTATTCTTCCTCAATGCGTTTGTAGGTGCGGGCTTTTAGGGTGTCGTTTTTAATGTTTGGCAACTCTTGTACCAACGAATCAATGAGGGCTTGCCCTTGCTTTTGAGCGAAAAGATTCAATGCTGGTAGAACCACCAACATTGTCAGCGTTACAATTCGTAAATAGTTGAGAAATTGTATTCCAGATACACTCATTTCAAATTGATTAAAACTTCTTTATAACTTCTTCCCACAGGTAGCGTGTAGTTTTGAACGTAAACTTGCTGTGTGGCTATTTTGTCTATGTAATGTTTCTGCACGGCATAACTTCGGTGAATTCTGACAAACGACTGAAAAGCAGCTTCTTGCAACAATAATCCAATAGAAGCCAGCACACTGTATTTTTTGGTTTTGGTTACGATACGTGTATAATCTTTTAAGGCTTCCAAATAGAGTATGTCGTGAAGATTTACTTTGATTTGTTCGTGTCCATCTTTAATAAAAATGGTATTTGCTCCCAAACTATATTCAAACAATTCGGCCTTACGTTTGATTTCGAGGTAGTTTTGAAGCCTTGCCATGCTTTGCTCAAAACGCTCGGCTTTGATAGGCTTCAATAAAAAATCGAAAGCTTCTACCTCAAAACTCTCGGCGGCGTAGTCGGGATAAGCCGTAATGAAAATACAAACAGGGATGTGCCGCATTTGCGCCCTAAATTCAAGTCCAGAAGTTTCGGGCATATCAATATCACTCAAGAGTACATCTACCGATTGCTGTTGGATGGCTTGAGCAGCTTCTTGGGCTGACGAACAGAGCCCCGCCACATTTAAGAACGGATATCTTTTGACAAACATCAGTGTAGTGAGTCGGTCTATTTCATTGTCGTCCAGAATGAGGCAGTTGTAGGTAGTCTCTTGGTTCATAGCATCCAAATATACGGTCTTTTTCAATGTTTCAAACGCTTAATTTAGCTATCGGTCTATTAAAACTGTCGTTGGTCGAGTACCGATTGCTACCCCCTTTTCTTCTGCATAGTTTTGACTTGCATAGTTCACAAAGCAAGTGTTCAAAACCAACAATACCATGGAACGACGAGATTTTTTAATGAATTCGGCACTCTTGACCGCTTTTTCTGGATTTTCACAGACTACTTTTGGACAATCGGCCAATGGCACTTTGTCAGACGGTATCAAGCCTGTTTTACTACCTTCTTTGCCTCCGCTTGACCACAAAGGCAGTTCTGATATTCGGGTATGGATTCGGACTTCGATGACCAACGGGCTGTTTTCGAGCGTGGAATGTGCCGTTGCTCCTAAAACGATGGGGCCTGCTCCACATTGGCACAAAGAACTCGAAGAGCTGATGTTTGTACTCGAAGGCACTGCCAGTGTGTTGGTGGGCGATGAGGTAGTGCAAGTAGAGGCGGGTGGGTGGCATTTGCGCCCACGGATGATTAAGCACACGTTTTTCAATGCCTCCGACAAGCCACTGCGCTTCGTAGATATGTACTTTAACCAGCCTTTTGAGGAGTTTTTGGAGAAAATTTACCACCAACTCACGCCCGAAAACGGCTATCCGCGTGGTTCGGCGGCGTTGAGCCGGGAGCGTGATGTACTTAATGAAAAGTTTGGACTTTTTTATGGTGCCAACTCGGGCGAAGAGCGAGCCGCACTTGTGAAGAAGTATGGGTTAAAATAGGGGATGAGCCATGAAAAAGTTACTATTGCTTTTCCTGTTTGCCCATAGCCTTTACGCCCAAATGGGGCTATTAAGTCCTTACGGAGTTGAGTTTCCGCGCTTTTCAGCGGCAGCTCGCCCTGCACCCAATACGGTTGGTATT
>JBDHXS010000444.1:0-5964 GCA_039810845.1 Runella sp.
ATAAAGTAATTCGTAACCGATATTTTAAACCTACTGCTTCTGAAAATCAGCGATTGACCAACAATCGCGTATTCCCTATTCATCAGACATCGGTCAATCGGGGGTATCAAAAAGGAGTTCTGGACGAAAAAGGATTGCTGCGAGATGTGACCGCCGCTTGCGGGCCGTTGGTGTATCGTGGTGGGGCTTTTCCCGAAGCGTACAATCAAAATGCGTTTGTCTGTGTTCCTGAGGCCAATTTGATCAAACGAAATATTCTAACATTTAATAACAATCAAACATCGGCCAAACAAGCTGTGGAAGGCAAAGAGTTTATTGCTTCTACCGATGAAGGCTTTCGTCCTGTGAATCTGTTTAACGGTCCCGATGGGGCGATGTATATCGTTGATATGCACCGGGGTATCATTCAACACAAGGCATATATTTCGCAGTATCTCACAGAACAGTTGGCCGCTAAAAAACTGGATACGTTACAGAATGCTGGGCGTATTTTGAAAATAACCAACAAAGCATCAAAGCTTAATCCCGTACCTGATTTGTCGAAAGCCACCGCTCCCCAATTGGTTAAGTTGCTCAGTCATCCAAATGGCTGGTTGAGAGATCGCTCGCAGCAATTGCTGATTCAGAAAAAAGACCTTTCGGTAATCAAAGAGTTGATTAATTTAGCTAAAACTGGCAATGAGTTCTCAACTGCCATTCATGCGCTGTATGTGTTAGAGGGCTTAAATGCGCTGTCATTTGAAATCCTAAGCGCTATTGTAAAACAGTCAAAACAACCCGAAACCATTGCCCATGCATTAGGGCTAATGGAACGGTTTGCTATGGTGTCACAGATGGCGAAAATGAAGGAAATCAGCACCCAATTGTTGGCTCAAAACAATGAAACTCTTGATTTATACTTAGCAATCTCTCTTAACTCTTGGCTCAAATTATCAGAACCGATTTTTCTGCCCATTCTCTCAGAAATAGAAAAAAAATATGCTACTCAAAAACTCTTTCAAGATGCTATTGTCAGCAGTTTGGAGGGGAAGGAAGAAAACTACCTCACTACTCAGAATCCAAATACCTTGCTCAAAAATAATTTGACATTGGCCGTCAATAACCGACAAAAAAAAGAAATGAACCCCATTTTTGTCAAGGAAAAAAATACTGTGGACAACCGGACCAAAGGTTTGCAATTGTACCGAACCATTTGCGCTGCTTGTCATGGCGCCGATGGTAAAGGTATTCAGGATTTGGCCCCGCCTCTCAAAGGTTCTGAATATATTGATGGCTCTATGAAGCGTTTAGCGGCTATCATTTTGCATGGAGTTAGCGGGCCGATTCATGTCAATGGAAAGCTTTACCAATTGAACAATGAGATGCCAGCGCTGATCAATAACAAGGATATCAGCGACCAAGATATTGCTGATATTATTCGATTTACTCAAAATGCCTTTGCAAAAACAGGGAAAAATATCTCTGTTGAGGAAATAAAAAAAATAAGGGAGAGAAAACCCTCTGGAAATGGCATTTTGACCGAAAAGCAACTGCTAGAAGATGATTTTGAAAAATGAGGTTCTTAATAATCCGATAAAACCAATTAAGTAATTTTCCATTTAATCATCAGCATCATGCGAATTCTTCTAATAATCCTTTTTGCCTTCTATTTCGTGGGCAGAAGCTTTGCTTTTGGGCAGTTACAAGTGGGTAGTGATGCTATTTATGCTAAAAAATATACCTATGCGACACTGTCTCCTTACCAAAAACACTTGTTTGAGGACTTTACTAATGACGAAATTCCAGCAGGAAAGAAAATTAATGAAGTTTTGACCAATAAGACCAGTCTCCGAACCAAAACCCGTTTGGCTGAGGCACTGCTGTTTCGTAATAAAGCAGGCGATAAGGAAAATGCTGCTGAGATTCTAACTTGGATTTTGAAAAATCAGTATCGGGACGAGAATACGAAAATTTATGGCATTTGGAAAACAAATATTGATGACGATAAATTTGACCAAAACTGGCGAGAGTTTATTGGCTGTGATTTGATTATCATTCGCCAAAAATACAGCCACCTGTTGCCCACTGAAATTATGAAAGAAATGGAAGTTGGTCTGGTACATGCCGCCCGTGGTGCTTTAAAACGAAACGTTGGAGCGGATTACACCAACATTTCCATCATGAGTGCTTTTTTGATGAACTATGTCGGTGTCGAATTCAATAGGGAAGAGTTGAAAATGGCTGGATTAAAGAAAGCACGGGAGGTATTTAATCTCCATCAATCGCACAAAACTTTCAGCGAATACAACTCGCCTACCTACTACGGTGTCACATTGGTAGCCATTGCCTTATGGCGTGAGTTGGCACTTTCGCAGGAAATGAAGCAAATGGGGCAAAAGCTCGAAAAGGAGTTTTGGCACGAGGCAACTGCTTTTTATAATGCTAATCTCCAAAATATGCCTGGACCCTATTTCAGAGGCTATGGCATGGATATGCAAAAGTATTTTTCTATCATGGGTATTTGGATTGCGATTGCTGTTGATAATGAAAAGCAAGCACCAATGCCAACAACAACAGATGGCCCTAAATACGGTGAAATGAGCAATATCGCACCGATTTTTAACCTGGGTCTATCTATTCCGAAAGATGATTTAGAGACACTTAAAGCTTTCACTACACCCCGATTTATCAGTCGGACAGTACCTAACAAATACCTCGGTGACAGCCTGAAACAGGTAACAGCCATGATTAATAAAGATTGGATGATGGGTGGTGTATGGGGAAATCGACGGGTATGGAATCAAATCAAAACAGGGGCTATCCACTGGAAAACGTCCGATGGAGAGATTGGCTGGCTATTGGTGCCTGGTAGCGGTACTACCAATGTAAAAGTCAGCAAAACAACCATGGGTATTTATCTTGCAGATACCAAGGCAACACGGATAGAACTGTTTGTTGGTGTAAAGAATGTAATTATTGATGCTTTCGCCGACAAATCATGGACATTGCCAACTATGACGATGGGCATAAACACAGCCTTAGTGCGAAAGACGGTGGAAAAAGTAGATTCAGAAACTTTTGAACGGGATGTAGCCGTAGCGGAATCTTGCCCCAACGTCATTAAAATTGTTTATGAGGTCCCAGCTTCATGGGATGCTACGAAGCCTTTATTAGAAATTACGCCAAAACGATGAAAATCAGTTTTATCGCTCGTTGCTCTGGCCGTATGATACCACCCAGCCAAGTCACTGGGCAGATACAGTAACTGGAGTCTCTACCTAAAAATATAACCCTCTTTGATGGAAAAACAAACTGTCTATAAACTGTTGATTCGCTCGTTTTTCCTGACGTTGGGGATGTGGGTCATATGGTTTTTGGCCAATGCGTTTCTAAACGGCGATGTATGGGCAGGAATGGTGGTCAGTAAATCGGCTTTGACTGCTGAATATTGCGAGTTCAATAACGTTGCCCGATTTTTCCACCAACGCATGAATACATATTCCAACTTAGCTTATTTCTTCTTTGGGGTAGTGATTGTACAAATTGGGTTGAGGGATCGAAAAAATCAGGGAATAATGCCGCAAAATAGGTTGGAAGCTTTTTCGTTATTGTCGATTTTATTGGGCATTTGTTTTATTTATTTATGTTTTGGCAGTGCTTTTTTTCATGCGTCGCTTACGTATGTAGGGCAGCGAGTTGACATGAATGGTACCTACGCACTAACGCTCGTTTTGGTTAGTATTGGTTTGTATCATGTGTTTTATGCTGTCCGATTTACACCTACGGCTGAAAAAGTTTTTGTAGTCTTTTTAGTGATTCTCATCATATTGTTTTTAAAGATTGCGTTGCTGATTCCGAGTGGAAAACTCTTGCCCGCGTTGATTTTAGTATTGCTGTTGTTGACAGCCATCAATTACATGCAATTCAGAAAAGAACGCTCTGGCATCTTGGCTATTTTGAGTTTTATTTTGATTGCGATTGCCATTTTTGTGCGCACGATGGATGTACAAAAAATGGGGTGTAATCCTTATTCCTGTTATCAGGGACATGCCCTGTGGCATTTGCTAACGGCCTTGAGTAGTGTGTGTAGTTACGCCTTCTTTCGATTTGCGGGGAAGTGAGTGAAAATATAGAATGGGTTTCGCTGTCTGAACGAATTAAATCCTTAAAACTTTAAAAATGAAGAGAACAAATTACCTAAGTAATCAAACAAATAAAGTATCCCTGCGCAGGGGCGGGCTGCCAGTTCTGGAGTTTAGTGGGGGGTACTTAGTGAGCCTTGTTTGTATTTGGTGTGCAATGGCCTTTTGGGCTTTCAAACCCGCAGGACAAAAAAATAAGCACCCCAACATCGTTTATATTTTGGCTGATGATTTGGGGTATGGCGATGTATCGATTTATAATCCTAATGGGAAGATTGCAACACCCAATATTGATAAATTGGCTGCACAGGGGATGCGTTTTACAGATGCACATTCGCCTTCTTCTGTTTGCACACCTACGCGTTATGCCTTACTCACGGGGCGTTATCCGTGGCGAAGCCGTCTGCCAGTAGGTGTATTGCGGGGGTATAGCCGCACGTTGATTGAAGAAGACCGTCCGACGGTGGCTTCCTTGCTTAGAAGTCAAGGCTATCAAACGGGAGTCATTGGTAAATGGCACTTGGGATTGGATTGGGAAATGCAACAAGGGAAAGAAGAACTGCTGAAAACGGAAAATTACGGCATCAAAACAGAAATGCAACCCCAAGATATTGATTTTGCCAAAAGACCAAAAGGAGGTCCTATTACAGCTGGATTCGACTATTCGTATGTTTTGCCAGCGTCGTTGGATATGCCGCCGTATTGTTATTTGGAAAATCAACAACTGACTGAGCAACCAACGGCTTATACGAAAGGAAATAAGCTGGAATCGGGCTATACTGGCCCTTTTTGGCGCGAAGGCAAAATGTCACCATCGTTTGATTTTTATGGTGTATTGCCTGAATTTATAGGCAAAGCCAGTGCATTTTTGAAAAAACAAACCCCTGCTAAGCCTTTCTTTCTGTATCTGCCTTTGGCTGCTCCACATACACCTTGGGTACCCAAAAAAGAATATTCAGGAAAATCAAAAGCAGGGGAATATGGAGATTTTGTTCAGCAGGTAGATGCGGCCGTAGGTGAAGTAATGAGAACATTAGGAGCATCAGGGTTGGCTGAAAATACCATTGTCATTTTTGCCAGTGACAATGGCCCGTATTGGCGTCAAAATTTTATACAACAATTCGACCATACCGCGGCTGGGGAATTCAGAGGCATGAAAGGCGACGCATTTGAGGGAGGGCATCGTATTCCGTTTATTGTTCGTTGGCCCAACAAAGTAAAACCCAATACGGTCAGTGATGCCACCACTACTTTGGCCAATCTGATGGCTACTTGTGCAGAAATTGTAGGAACGAAAGAAGCAAAATACAACACCGAAGACAGCTACAGTATATTACCCGTGCTTTTGGAAAAAACCAAGCAGGTGCCTCAGCAACCAGCCGTAGTGCATAGCTCTTCCATCGGGTATTTTGCGATTCGGAAAGGAGATTGGAAATTGATTGAAGGGCTTGGTTCGGGAGGTTTTACCGAACCAAGAGAACTGAAACCTAAAGTAGGAGAAGCCCCAGGTCAGCTTTATAATTTGGCAACTGATGTTTCAGAAACCAATAACTTATACGAACAAAACCCTGATAAAGTGAAGGAATTGACGCAGTTGTTGACTGAAATTAAGCAAAGTAAAACCAAGATTACTTTGAAATAACACGGCGACGTTCCTTCAATACTACACCTTTAAATTTTGCATTAACATGAAAGAAGAAAATTCAATGAATCGTCGAGATTTTGTCGGGAAAGCTGCTGCAGTCTTAGCAGGTATTACTATTTTGCAGCGCCACGTGTTGGGCGGAATACGCCCTGATGGCTCTAAATATATTGCTCCAAGTGATGTAATCTATTTGGGTTT
>JBDHXS010000445.1:0-5959 GCA_039810845.1 Runella sp.
AAACAAATAGCCGATTTTCATTTCAAACATTTAGACACATGGTATGCCACCGACAATGAGTGTCCTCATAAACATCAAATGGTTCTCAGTCGAGGAATGATTGGTGACCAGCAAGGGCATCCAAAAGTAGCATGCCCGTTTCATAAAAAAACTTTTTCGCTCGAAACAGGCCTTAATCTGCAAGGCGAAGAATATTGTATTAATGTCTATCCCGTCAAGATAGAAGATGGGTTTGTGTTTATTGGAATCTAAAAACAGTGTCGAGGTTAGAGTGCAGAATGTCGAGGTATGAATTACAACTCGACACTCTGCATTCTCCACTCGACAATTAAAAATATGCCCTTACGCGTCCCGAAACGTTTTACTCGCCTGTATATTACAGCTTTATCGTTGGTAGCCTTTCTGACGATATTGGGGCAGATTTTGGTTCAAAATACCTTGGAAGACGAACTTCATGATTCTTGGTTGGTCAATTATGCAGGTAGGCAACGGTTTCAGAGTCAACTCATTGCCAAAACTGCCCTACTTCTTACTCAACGACCCGATTTAGCCAATCAAGACATTCAGCTCAAAGAACTTAAACGTGTGCTGGCCGACTGGGAAGACCATCAAGACCAACTTCGCACGGGCGATTTGCGTGATTTAAAGGCAAAATCAGTCAATAGCGACACAATTCAAGCCATGTTTGAAGATATTGACCCTCATTTTCAAATCATCGCTAAAAACTCCCACGCTGTTTTGGCGTCGCTTCAAAAGTCCGATTCTGCTGTTCATAAGTTAGATGAAAATCTAAAGAATATCTTTGCCCATGAGCTAATTTTCTTGCGCAAAATGGATCGTATTGTATTTCAGTACGACAAAGAAGCGAAAGAAAAGGTAACAAATCTCAGGCGTACAGAACTGTGGCTCATGGCTCTGACGTTATTCATCTTGCTCATTGAAGGATTGTTTATTTTTCGACCTGCCGTACATAAATTACGTCATACACTTATTGAATTGATTGAAGCTCGCGAAAAAACGTACAAAGCCAATCAAGAACTCCAAGCCGCTTACCAACAACTTCGCGAGACTCAGGCCCAGCTTCTTGAAGCTACTCAACTCCGCCATCGTCAAGAATTAAAAGAGCGAAAAATCCACGCTTCGGCACTACTTCAAGGACAGGAAGAAGAGCGTAAGCGTCTCTCCAAAGAAATGCACGATGGAGTAGGGCAGATGCTTACGGGGCTAAAACTGATGGTCGAAAATTTTTCTAATAAAGAATCCTGGAGTGATTATGACCGCCAAAATGCCACTAACCTCCGTCAACTTGTAGGGCATACAATTCAGGAAGTACGTGGTATATCTAACAATCTAATGCCTACAGTATTAAATGATTTTGGAGTTAAGTTGGCATTAAAACAACTCGTTGATTCGGCCTCTAAAAACACTTCTATTACACTGGCTTTTGAATCGAACCTTAAAGACGAACGCTTTGAGCCAAGGATTGAAATTGGTATTTACAGAATTGCCCAAGAAGCCGTTAATAACGCCCTCAAACACGCAGAAGCCTCAGAAATTAGGGTGGAGATTTTTCAAAATCCAACTAAAATTACTTTGCGAGTAAAAGACAATGGAAAGGGATTTAAAACCAACAAGAAAAAAAATATAAAGTATCCTTTATCTACACATGGGCTACATAATATCCAAGAACGAGCACATTTGTTGGATGGAGTTTTAAAAATAAATTCATTGGTTGGAATCGGAACCGAAATAATCGTAGAAATACCTCATCAATACTAAAACCATGAAAAAAATTCAAGTATTACTCGTTGACGACCATACCATTGTGCGAAATGGGCTACGTTCTATTTTAGAAAATACGGATGAAGTAGAAGTAATCGGAGAAGCTGGAACGGGGGAAGAAGCACTCGAAAAAATCCCAATTCTTAAACCCCAAATTATCTTAGTGGATATTTCTATGCCTGGGATTTCGGGTATAGAATTGGTCGGAAAAGTCGTAAAACAATGGGCTAATGTTCGACCAATTATTCTTTCTATGCACAATGATGATGCCTATATACTCAAGTCGGTAGAAGCGGGTGCCTATGGTTATTTACTCAAAGATGCCACGCGTGATGAAATCTTAGCGGCGTTACAAACTGTCAAAAACGGGGATAAACACTTTAGCCCAGCGGTGGCAGCAGTTATAGCTAATGGCTATTTGTCTCAAATTCAGCGAGTAGAAAAAGCCTCGGAGTCACGAAAAACACTTCTTTCTAAAAAAGAAAAAGAGGTATTACGGCTTTTGGTAGAAGGAAAAAGTAGCCGCCAAATTGCCGATCAGTTGGATTTAAGTGTCCGTACCGTGGACAACCACCGCGCTAATATGATGCGGCGCCTTCAGGTACACAATGCTGCCGAATTGGTAAAGTTGGCATTAGAAGAAAAGTTGCTGTAAGTTTGTGTATGGGTAAGCTGACCGTTATCAAACTGAAAGATGGAAACTTTGGGGTATGCTGGAGCTTTTTTTATGGGCTTATCATTGGGATTGATTGGTAGCGGTGGTTCCATTCTCACGGTTCCAATCTTAGTGTATTTATTTTCTATTGATGCACTCTTAGCTATCACTTATTCACTTTTTATAGTTGGCCTGACCAGTTTGGTAGGAGCTGTTTCCCGAGCAAGCTCAGGCTATATTCACTGGCCTACTACGCTTGCTTTCGGAATCCCATCGGTCATTAGTGTTTTCCTATCTCGTTATTTTTTGCTGCCACTGATTCCAAATATCATTTTTCAATTCGACGGATTCACCCTCACAAAGTCAGTATTTCTGCTTCTTTTGTTTGCTGCTTTAATGTTAGTAGCCTCCTTTTCAATGATTCGAGGCCAGAGCGAGCATGCCGATGATGAGGCTTCTGATGCACCTCGGTATCAAAGTATATACTCAATTCTTATTGGTATTATAGTAGGCATTATAACTGGTATATTGGGAGCTGGAGGAGGTTTTTTGATTATTCCAGCATTGGTTTTAAAGGCAAAACTTCCCATAAGGCAAGCAGTAGGCACGTCTTTAATTATCATTGCTACTAATTCATTGATGGGGTTTGGGCGTGACCATGAACTCCACGAACTTATCAATTGGCGTTTTCTGTTATATTTTTCCACTATAGCCATTATCGGAATTTTGACAGGTAGTGCTTTATCGCATCGAATCAGCGGGGATAAATTGAAACCGATTTTTGGTTATTTTGTGCTCATTATGGGCTTTTATATTATTGTAAAAGAATTATTTTTATCATAACCGTCTTACAATCATGAAAATCCTAACTATTATTTTTGCATTAGCGCTCACTTTTTCTCTGAGTAATTCCGCTCAAGCACAAGAAAATTTAGCACCCACTGCCTTTGTTACCAAACTCAAAACTACCCCTAATGCGCAACTCTTAGATGTACGAACTCCTAAAGAATGGAGTGCAGGAAAAATCGAATCCTCTAAGTGTATGAACTTTATGGATGCTGATTTTAAGCAGCAGGTGGAGAAACTCGATAAAAATAAACCTGTTTTTGTCTATTGTGCTGCGGGGGGGCGTAGTACCAAAGCTTCTCAAATCTTGAAGGAAGCAGGTTTTAAGGTCATTTACAATTTGCAAGGCGGCGGATACGCCGATTTAGCTAAAGAAGGAATTAAATAAATCTTCACTTATTTTGGTGTTCACGTCAAAATCCTATAATTTTGCACTCCCATTTTTGTGGGGTGGTATAACCATTTTTGAAAAACCAGTTTAAAATGCCAACGATTTCACAATTAGTACGCAAAGGACGTGAACAAATGACGTGGAAATCTAAGTCTCCGGCCTTAGATTCTTGCCCACAACGTCGCGGTGTATGCACGCGTGTATATACTACGACCCCGAAGAAGCCAAACTCGGCTTTGCGCAAAGTTGCGCGTGTACGCTTATCAAACATGAAAGAGGTCAACGCTTATATTCCAGGTGAAGGGCACAACCTCCAAGAACACTCTATCGTATTGGTGCGTGGTGGTCGTGTAAAAGACCTTCCAGGGGTACGTTACCACGTAGTTCGTGGTGCGCTTGATACTGCTGGTGTAAACGGCCGTAAACAAAGCCGTTCACTTTACGGTGCAAAACGTCCGAAACCGGGTCAAGTAGTAGCCGTAGGTAAAGGTGGAAAACCGGCACCAGGTAAGAAGAAGTAATCGGACCGCCGAACCGTCCGTCCTTTTTGTTTGCGTAATACAGTACAATAGCATAAAAGGGAAGTAATGCTAAAACCAATTTGGCATGAATTAGTTAGAATCGGCACAGTGCCGACATCAAACAAAACCTCCATTCGATTAACAACTCAGTACAATGAGAAAAGCAAAACCGAAAAAAAGATACCTGTTGCCTGATCCTAAATACAGGGATGTAATGGTAACCAAGTTTGTAAACAACTTGATGTTAGAAGGTAAAAAAAGCATCGCCTATGATATTTTCTATGGTGCTTTAGAAATTGCCGAAAAACGCCTTAACGAAAGTGGTCTTGAAATCTGGCGTAAAGCGTTGAACAACGTAATGCCTTCAGTAGAGGTAAAAAGCCGTCGCGTAGGTGGTGCTAACTTCCAAGTTCCTACTGAAGTTCGTCCCGACCGTAAAGTAGCATTAGGTATGAAGTGGATGATCAAATACGCTCGTTTGCGCGGTGAAAAAACTATGCGCGATCGTTTAGCAGCTGAAATCGTTGCCGCTTCAAAAGGTGAAGGTGCTTCAGTAAAAAAGAAAGACGATACGCACCGCATGGCAGAAGCCAACAAAGCGTTCTCGCACTTCCGCTTCTAATACGATAAGTTATCTGTTAACCGTTATTGGTTAATAGAACCATATAAAGCCGATTCTTTTGAGAATCGGCTTTTTTTGTAGCTTCTTTGTAACCTTTTCTCAAAAACATAGTATCTCTCTGCAACAAATCTTCATTTAAGGATATTTAACATTCTTAAATATATTTTTTTGATTTTATTGACAATAAACTAAATCTTTAGTACGTTTACAGAACAGTAGCCATTTCCTATAATCTCAAACATTTCAACCTAAACAGCCATGCTAAAACCTCTCCTTGGAGCATTATTATGCTTTTGTGTGTCGTTGGCCTATGCCCAAACGCCTACCCGTTTTCAAATTCAAGGTATTACAGCTGATACATCATCCGCTCCACTTGGGTCGGCTACGGTGATGCTATTACAGCGCAAAGACTCATCGCTGGTCAACTTTACCCGCAGTAATGACAAAGGAGTATTCTCAATACGCAATGTCAAACGTGGGGATTATTTGCTCAAAATCTCCTATGTAGGTTTTATCCCTTTTCAGCAAGATATTGTTTTTTCTGACAAAGAAGTAATTGATTTGGGAACGTTAAAAATGAAAGCTATCACTAAAGAACTTTTTGAGGTAGTAATTAAAACCGCCCGCGCTCCATTGAGTATCAAAGGAGATACGATTGAATACAACGCCGCTTCCTTTAAAGTCCCACCAGGCTCAACAGTAGAAGATTTGCTTCGTAAGCTACCAGGTGTACAGGTAGATCAAGACGGCAATATCAACGCACAAGGCCAGCAAGTGCAGAAAGTAACTGTGGATGGCAAACGCTTTTTTGGAAATGACCCCAAAATGGCTACTAAAAACCTTCCTGCAGATGCTATCTCCAAGGTACAAATTTTCAATGATAAGTCAGAACAGTCGAAAGTGACGGGTGTAGAAGATGGTAAACAAGAAAAAACAGTTAATCTTGAATTAAAAGATGGATTCAAAAAAGGAGGCTTTGGTAAAATAACAGCTGGGGCTGGCTTAGACGGCAACAACAGTGCAGGGCCAAGAGGAGAACTTAAGGGAAATTACAATAAATTTGATGACAAAAACCAGTTTTCTATCATTGGACTCACCAACAATACCAATCAAACGGGAATGTCATGGGACGACTATCAAGA
>JBDHXS010000446.1:0-5959 GCA_039810845.1 Runella sp.
TTTTCAAGTAATTTTCTCGTAAAAACTACCTGTTCAGCGTGCATAGGGTGCTCAATTGCATTCAAAACTTTCACAGGCTGAAATGTTCCAGCCCCTACATGTAAGGTCACAAAAGCATGCTCTATACCCTTCTGAGACATTTTTTGAAAAACATTTTCTGTAAAGTGCAAGCCTGCCGTAGGAGCAGCGACCGCCCCTTCTATTTTTGAATAGACAGTCTGATAAGATTCGAGGTCTTTAATTTCAGCTTTACGGTTCAAATAGGGTGGCAACGGAATTTCACCCAACGTCCGAATGACCTCAGCAAAGGAAGGAGACAAAAACGAGGAGTGAAAAGTGGGAAGCCACCTGAACTTTACCCAATTTTGCTCTATATCTACCCATTCTGCCTCAAATTGATAAGGAACATTAGCAACCATAAACTGTAAACTCAAAACCTCATTCTCCTTCCACCGCTTTTTATTGCCAATCATACAACTCCACACACAACTTTCAGTTTGTTGCATGGCATCATTGATGATTCGCGTAGGTTCTTCAGGATGAAGCAGAAAAATCTCTATGACAGCTCCAGTAGTCTTTTGAAAAAATACCCGAGCAGGAATGACTTTTGTATCATTGAAAACCAAAAAACTATCTGAAGGTAGATAATCGGTTAGGTCATAAAAATATTTATGCAGAATATTACCCTCCTGATAAATCAATAACTTAGAACTATCTCGCGGTTCTAAAGGATAACGAGCTATACGCTCATCAGGCAGATCATATTGGTAGTCAGCAAGAAGTATTTTCACTTATTCTTCTACTTTTGGTTTAATCAACAAGCGTACAGGCAAAGCCAAAACAATAATCAAGAGGACACCCACCACCAAATAAAACAGTCCCTCAAAATCTGAGATTTTGTAAACAAATTCATTATTGACTGTAGCCAGCGCAAAGACAGTCATAGAAATAAGTGTATTAATCATGGCAACCAAACAGTAAACCCAATTGAGAAGGTGTCCATTGAGTTCATCGCGTTGCGCAGCCCATTCAGATTGATTTGGGATGGGTAGTAAGTCATTAGGAAGTTTGAGTAACTGCTTTCCTAAAGCGGTCAATAACACATTGTTCACTAAAATAAGGCCGACAATAATATAAAACACATCGGATTTTCTCATAAATTCATCTGCCTTGCCTGTAGCGTCAAAGTGAACTCCAACGTCCTCTCCAAAAAGGCTATAACTATATACTGATGCACCAAAAACAGCCAGCATTGAAAGCATCCGCCACGTCCGAATGGCAAAAGTTGTTAGTTTCATATCTAAAAATTTAAGGGTTAAAAGTCTAGAAATTAAAGGGTTCATTTGATTTACCCCCAACTTCCTTAACTTT
This sequence comes from Runella sp., assembly GCA_039810845.1. Classification (GTDB taxonomy): domain Bacteria; phylum Bacteroidota; class Bacteroidia; order Cytophagales; family Spirosomataceae; genus Runella. Next base: position 1,372 of record JBDHXS010000446.1, read on the forward strand.
TAACCCTTCATGTTTAATTTTCGAGAATTAAGTTGTAGCGATTTCTATTTCTTCGCCGTATTTATCGTAGAATTTAAACTCAGTAATAGGTAATGAACTATCCTTCAAGAGTTTAACCCACGATTTGTATTTAAACAACCATTTGAGTCGAGGCGACGGGAATCCCGCCGTAAAGTACGCGTGCAAGTACGGGTGAAGGGCTACCGACACCTTTTGTTCGTTTTGCCGAGTCAACAAATATTCGAGGTTACTTTCGATTATGTCCGAAATTAAGATACTAGGCTGAATCGTACCAGTACCGTTACAAGTGGGGCAAACTTCGCGCGTTACGATATTAATCTCGGGACGAACCCGTTGGCGTGTAATCTGCATTAATCCAAACTTTGTAAGCGGCAATAAAGTAAACTTCGAGCGATCGGCCTTCATTTCAGCCTTCATCACATCGTATAGTTCTTTCTTATGTTCAGCTTTACGCATATCAATAAAGTCCACCACAATAATGCCCCCCATATCGCGTAAGCGAAGCTGACGGGCTATCTCTTTGGCGGCTTCTGTATTGGTATGCAGCGCAGTATCTTCCTGACTTTCCTCGTTGTTGGACTTGTTACCGCTATTGACATCTATTACATGAAGCGCTTCGGTGTGATCTACGATTAGGTAACCGCCACCTGGAAGGCTTACCGAGCGCCCAAATAATGACTTTATCTGCTTTTCAAGACCTACTTGTTCATAGAGTTTATTTTTACCGCTATAGAGCTTAACAATTTTTTCTTTCTCTGGAGCAATTGTATGAATAAACTCTCTGATGTCGTCGTACATCTCCTTAGTATCTACCGTGATACTATCAAAGGTATCGTTGAGCATATCACGCATGATGGAAGAAGCACGATTCATTTCGCCAATTATCCGATCACGAGGTTTGGCCTCGTTCAAGGCTTTCATACCCTGCTCCCACTTCCTAATGGAGTTTTGAATATCTTTATCCAATTCATCCACGTCTTTATTGGCAGCTACCGTTCGGACAATGATTCCAAAATTAGCGGGTTTGACTGATGTCATCAGCTTATGAAGCCGAGTCCGCTCGGTTTTATCCGTAATTTTTTTAGAAATATTTACCGAATTGGAGAAGGGGACTAAAACCGCATACCTACCTGCAATAGATATATCACAGGAAAGTCGGGGGCCTTTGGTTGAGATAGGCTCTTTAACGACTTGTACCAAAATGGGTTGGTTTTTTGCCAACACCTTGTCAATTTTACCCAACTTATCAATTTCTGGCTCCATCTTGAAATTATTCAACTTGCCAGAGGTGATGCGTTTAGCGATGACTTCTTTGGTGAGCTTGTTCAGCGACTGTACGTTAGCACCTAAATCATGGTAGTGCAGAAAAGCATCTTTTTCGTATCCGATGTCAACAAAAGCAGCGTTCAAGCCAGTAACGAGTTTTCGGACGGTACCCAAATAGATATCACCGACCGTAAAACTACTTTCCGACTCCTCTACATGATACTCCACAAGGCGCTTTTCTTGCAAAAGCGCAATGCGAGTACCTTTTTGTGAGGCACTAATGACTAATTCGCTACTCAATGTTATGAAGGGATATAGGGTGAAAACCTGTACGTAAGAAGTTACGCACGGTTAAAAACAACTACATAGTCCGATAAATTATCGCAGAAGTGTATAAAACCCCAAAACCAAGGTCTGATTATACCTTGGTTTTGAAATTCAGAAACTATTTCTTCTTATGACGATTCTTTCTGAGGCGCTTTTTACGTTTGTGAGTAGCAATTTTATGTCTTTTTCTTTTTTTACCGCAAGGCATAGCTTTAAATGTTTTAAAATGTTGTAATAAAAATTTTAGTATTATGATTCTTAGGGCTCTTTTTCGACGATAAAACCCTAGTTCAAATCATTTTAATTCTTTCTGCAGTTCAGCAATTGCTGCTTGAATAGTTGGATCTTTTTCCTGCTCTTTTACTACCAAAAGCTCTTCCAATGCTTCTTTGTTTTTACCTGTTTGAGCCAAAGATACCCCTAAATAAAAACGTGCTTTAGAATTGTTTGGATGTACTTTTAATAGCTGTCGGAAGCGTTCAATAGCTTTTTCATACTGATTAGAGCGCATAGAAAGCAGCCCTAAATTAAACAAGGCCAACTCATTGGTTGGATCGCTGCCCAAAACTTCTCGCAACAACATGATTCCCTGCATGGGTGTTTCAGTAGAAACATAGGTCATGGCAAGGTTTGCTTTTGCATTAAGCAAACTGGGGTTTTTATCAAGGGCTTTCTGATACCACTCACGTGTTTTACCCCCTAAACTTGCAGATTTTTTACCTTCTGCAGAAAAGCCAAAAGCGTCATAATAACGATCTCCAGCACGCAACAAGTTTTGTTCGGTAGGCTCCAGCAGTGCCACTGTTTCAGCATATTGGGCAGCACTATCAAACTTTCTAATTTCTGAATAAAAATCAGAGAGTTGTAAAGCCCCCTTAATTTTTGCCTTCACGTTGGTAGCCGAAGCATATTGACGGCTGAGTTGGGCCAATGTATGTTCTTGCTCAGATGTCAAAGGCGCACTATGTGTATCAGAAGTCTTTGACGATACATTGTCGTCATTAGATGAAGACACTTGAGTACTATCTTTTTCTCCAGCCAGTTTTCGATCTTGTGTACTAACTACTACCTTAGGCAGGCTGTAAAGCCCTCCTGTGAGAAGCGTAGCTAAGACAATTACCAACCAAACGGAGCGATTCATAACACTTTTTTAGCCTTTGAACAGCATTGATACAATATTACTACTTATCTGAGCCTTTTACTTGCTCCACAAAAACTTTAGCAGGCTTAAAACTTGGAACGTAATGCTCATCAATTACAATAGCCGTGTTTTTAGAGATATTACGAGCTACTTTCTTAGCACGTTTTTTGTTTACGAAACTACCAAAACCACGAACGTAAATGTTCTCACCTTTGGCTAATGAATCTTTTACTACTGAGAAAAACGCTTCAACTGTTTCAGAAACGTGTGCTTTTTCGAGGCCGGTTTGATCGGCAACTGCGGCGATTAAGTCTGCTTTCGTCACTTTTGTTAAACTTTAAGGTTATAAAACTGTTATTTTTTGGAAATAAGTTTCAAAAATTCTACTTAGCCGATGTGTTGTAGTCATACGACTTGTTTTGAGCGCACAAAAGTAGTACTTTTTCGACAAATTGCGAAAATCTTTTATGTCTTAATTTCAAAAAAAACATTCCGAATCCATTGAATAACAAGTTTTTTGCTGAAAAGCTCATCCGTTGGTACCTACATCAGCACCGAGATTTACCTTGGCGTCATACCCGCGACCCTTACCATATTTGGCTCTCGGAAGTCATTCTCCAACAGACACGTATAACCCAAGGATTGCCTTATTATGAACGTTTTGTTAAGACCTATCCCACAGTATTTGATTTAGCCTCTGCCCCCGAACAAGACGTAATCCGCCTCTGGCAAGGGTTGGGGTATTATTCCCGTGCTCGCAACCTCCACCAAACGGCCCAGTTCATTGTCCAACAGTTCGATGGTAGGTTTCCTCAAACGTATGCTGGGCTTCTAAAACTCAAAGGAATCGGGCCTTATACAGCAGCAGCGATTGCCTCCTTTGCCTTTGATGAGGCCGTAGCTGTTGTTGATGGAAACGTGTATCGCGTACTGGCACGGGTATTTGGAATCGAAACTGACATTGGTAGCACTGAAGGTCACAAACAATTTGCTCAATTGGCAAATCAACTCATTTCACAAAACCAACCAGCCACTTATAACCAAGCCATCATGGAATTTGGGGCAGTACATTGTACACCCTCTTCGCCTGATTGTTTATTGTGTCCAATACAAGCTGAATGTGAAGCCAATGCAACGGGGCGCGTAAATCAACTTCCTGTTAAGCTCAAAAAAACGAAAGTACGAGAGCGTTTTTTTAATTATTTTGTTATCGTGCAGAATAATTTAGTCGCCATGCGCCAACGCACCGACCGCGACGTATGGCAGCAGCTCTACGACTTCTTTTTAATAGAAACTGAAGGGCTTATTTCTTCCCTTGATGAACTGCCCGAATCGCCTTCATTACACTCTATTTTAACTCAATCAATTATCACCTCCCCTACCCGTATTTACACACATATTCTAACTCATCAACGCATCCAAGCACAATTTTGGGTTTTGCAAATCCCTCCTAAGACAGAACTCCTATTGCCAGAGAAATTGGTATTTTTGAACCATGAAGAAATAGAAAATATCCCCAAACCTGTCTTAATTACTTCTTATTGGAAAGAGCAGTTTTTTGAGTAAATTTGTCTTTGAGAAATACTTCAAAAGTGAAATAATTTGTAACCTTTTAATTTATAAATCATACAATGGCTGGCGTAAACAAAGTAATTTTATTAGGCAATTTAGGAAGTGACCCCGAAGTTCGTCATCTGGAAAATGGTTCAGCAGTAGCTCGTTTCAACATCGCAACCTCCGAAAACTATACCAATCGCAACGGAGAACGCGTAGAACAAACAGAATGGCACAGAATTGAATTGTGGGATAATCTGGCCAAAATCGCAGAACAGT
>JBDHXS010000447.1:0-5954 GCA_039810845.1 Runella sp.
CGATTTACATTTTCTTAAACTTCAACGTCAATTTCGTCATGCGTGGTGGGTCGTATATGGTGCTACGAGTTTCCATCTCAAAATTATCGGCGTAAACGTTGCGTGGGTAGATATTCCAGCCACCCGTTTTGGCAACGGTATCGCGCAAGGCAATGACATTTTGTTTAGGATACATCTCCCACTGAAACTTTTTGGTGTCGGTGGCGTCTTTGAAATGCCCCTCAAAAACGCCGTTTGGAAGAAAACGAACCCAATCCATATACGCATCAAACTGCACTCCGCTAATGTGTGGAATGTGTTTCCCCTCTTTAAAAACGGGCGCCTCATCCATCCGAATTTCTTGGATTTGCCATTTAGGTACGGCTGTCAAACGCGCCTGCGCTTCTTGAACATTATCAGCGGGGCGATTGCAAGCTGCCAACCCCGCAATTGTTATTAAAAATGACAGAAAAAAGCGTGAATTCATGGTTTTTTATCAATTTTGGAAATCTCATTCAATACTATTATGTATCTGACAGTTTACAAAATCCCCTCTAAAAATAATTGTAAATTGCAATCTCAAAAACTGTAAACAGCCAATGAACCGCATAGACCGACTCACTGCTATTTTGATTCAGCTACAATCCAAACGCGTGGTAAAAGCACAAGAAATCGCTGATCGTTTTGGGATAAGTTTACGAACCGTTTATCGGGATGTACGGGCATTAGAAGAAGCAGGTGTACCCATTGGTGCAGAAGCAGGCATCGGTTATTTTTTGGAAGACTATCACTTACCGCCCGTCATGTTCACTAACGAAGAAGCAAGCTCGCTGCTTTTTGGGGCAAAATTGGTTAGTAAAATGGCTGATGCCTCGCTTTATGAAAGTTTTGAATCGGCATTGTACAAGATAAAGTCGGTATTGAAACGCTCCGAAAAAGAACATCTTGAAGATTTAGAGACACGCATAGCAGTCATTAATCGCCGCCAGATACCTTTTTCGGAGCATTTGCTGAATCAAATCCAGCAAGCCATTGTACGCCAACAGGTATTGTGTATTGATTATGTTTCAAATTTTCAAATCCAAGCCACGCATCGAGAAATAGAACCCATTGGCTTGGTGCATTATAGTTCGCATTGGCATTTGATAGCGTATTGCCGCTTGCGCAAAGATTACCGTGATTTCCGTACCGACCGTATTCAAAACCTTACAAATACCGAGAAGTTTTTCAAAAAACAGAACTTGCTTACCTTACAAGCTTATCTTGGTCAGCTTCGTACACAAGAAAATTTGGAAGAGGCCGTGGTGTGGGTACACAAAGGCGCGGCGGTATTTATGCAAGAGCAGAAATATAGTTGGGGATTTATCTCTGAAGAAACCCACGGTAAGTACATCAAAATGACTTTTATGACGCAGTATTTTGAAGGAATGGGGCGTTGGTTGCTTACTTATGGAAAACATATCCATGTAGAGAGTCCTTTAAAATTGCAAGAGATGATGCGAACCTTGACTAACGAACTTATTGAACATTATCTGCAACCCTACTGACATAGGGCTGTCACATGAGGTATATATATTTGTATCAGTTAAATAAATTCATTACCTCTTACAAAAATCAAACAGCAACTATGGCAACAATCAATCCTTACTTAAACTTCATGGGTAACACCGAAGAAGCTTTCAATTTTTACAAATCAGTATTTGGCGGAGAATTTGCAGGTTTTACACGTTTCAAAGATGTTCCAGGTAGTGAAAATATGTCGGCAGAAGACCAAGAAAAAATAATGCACGTAGCATTGCCCATTGGCCAAGGAAACGTTTTGATGGGAACAGATACCTTAGAATCAATGGGACACTCACTCGCTATTGGCAGCAACATCTCCTTATCTATTAGTGCTGATAGCAAAGAAGAAGCCGACCAGCTTTTTAATGGACTTTCAGAAGGTGGAAAAGTTGAAATGCCAATGGACGACGCGTTCTGGGGGGCTTATTTCGGAATGTTTACCGATAAGTTTGGTGTGCAGTGGATGGTAAACTATGATTATCCAAAACAATAAAAAAGGGTCACTTACCTCAACGAAAAAACAGCCATGCTTATCAAAGAAACAAAGCCATTTAATGCCTTGGTTTTTACCACGCAAACTACTCTCCCACAATTGGGCGAACACGTAGGCCACGTAGCCAAAGACATCTACCGTGAAGCAGCCAGACTTGACATAATGCCTACGGGACCAATTCAGTGGAACTATTATGGAATTGATGGAAAGCCCGAAACCGTTTTTACATTAGAAATTGTATTACCTATTCAGGAAAAAGACGTAGCAGCACAGGGTTTTGAATGGAAGCAAATCCCCACTTTCAAATGTATTTCACTCATGCACGAAGGCAATTGGGAAAACCTCCCGCAAACATACGACAAAGCCATAAGTCATATATGTGATAGTGGCTTTACTATGACCACCGAATGTCGTGAAAGGTACATCGTCATGGATTTTGACAATGGTGAAAACAACGTTACCGAAATCCAAATCGGGATTCATTAAAAATAACAGCCATGAATCAAGTAATTTTTGCCCCATAAGTTACAAAAGTACCCTGACCATCATTTGATGGTCAGGGTGAGTTGATACAAAAGAAGTCTTGAGGCAAATTCCTCAAGGCCTCTTTTGTGTTATGCCAGTGCTAATGCCCTTTCTTCGGCCTTTTCTTCTTTCCAATGTTTCCAACGAGTACCCAAAAGTTTATTCATACCTTTGTCAATCACGAAATGGCGCGTAATATTCCACAAACCCCGTAGACGTGTCAGTTGGCTGTCGTTGGCACGGAGAGCTATCGAAAATCCTCCGTCAACATAATGAATAAAATGCCAAAAAGTAGAAGGAATAAAAATAGTTTCACCGTGTTCGATAGTTGTATCCCAACCTTTAGCTTTCTTAAAGGCAGGATATCGCTCATAGTCGGGTCTTAATACATTCATGTGGCTTTGAACTGTAAACGGATGTTGGTACAGATAAGGGCTTTGGTCGGGGGCAAAAAGTACGACTCGTTTACGGGTCTGAAACTGTGTCAGAAATACAGATGAGCAGTCAATGTCATAGTGCAAACTGACAACAGCATCTTGTCCCCCAAAAAACATAAACGGATACTCCTTTACAAACCCATCCATAATGGTTGGTATCCGAATATCATTGACCAGTTCGGGAGCATGTTGAAAAATGTTATACAGAAACATTCTCAGTTCGGTGGGACCCGCCTGAATCAAATCCAAGTATTTCCCAAAAGGCATCTGAACTTTGGGACTCATGTAGCCTTTGCCTGCGTTATGAAAATCGTTTCCGAAAAGTGGGACGGTTAAATTTCCATAGTTTCTCTTCAAATACTCAAAGCTCCATTTTTGAGTAGCAGGCCAGTCAGCGGCTAAATCGCGAAAAACCACTGGACGAGCGGGCAACAGGTATTGTTCTTTAAATTCGTCGGGAGTAAGCCCTGAACGCTTTTCAATTGGCTGCAAGTACATTTTCTAACGTTGGTTATGAAGTGAGAAATACTAACTCTAAATGAAACAAAAATCTCAAAAAAAACGTATCAAAATAATAGAAAATTTTAGATTTTCGTGAGTAATAATCGAGTAAAAATCTTCAATTACAAATTGTTACATTTTGTGCCCATTGTCTAAATAGGACTTTAGAGTTGGGTTTGTACAACATAAACCTGTTTTAACTCAAACATAAACTTGCAAGATTCGAGCGAGTTAGTAAATTTGCCATTTCACTATCCTTATAGGATTAGATTATCTCAAAACCTACAAAACTTATCTACTAAAAATGCTCGAAGCTTCTGTACAAACCAAAATAGACCAATGGCTTAGTGGAAATTATGATGCCGATACCAAAGCTACTATTCAGCAACTTATTGATCAACAGAGTCTTACTGAACTCACAGATTCATTTTATAAAGATTTGGAGTTTGGTACAGGCGGCTTGCGTGGATTGATTGGTATTGGCTCCAACCGCATGAATCAATATACGATAGGCGCTGCTACGCAAGGACTGGCCAATTATTTAAACAAAAATTTTGCTGGTGAAAAAATAAGTGTCGCCATCGCCCACGATTGCCGTATCAAATCAGATGAATTTGCACGAGTAACAGCCAACATATTTTCGGCCAACGGCATTGATGTCTATTTGTTTGAAGCCCTCCGTCCTACTCCTGAGCTTAGTTTTGCTGCTCGCCTTTTGGGTTGCAAAAGTGGGGTAGTGATTACCGCTTCGCACAACCCCAAGGAGTACAATGGCTACAAAGCCTACTGGGACGACGGTTCGCAAGTAGTAGCTCCTCATGATAAAAATATCATCGCAGAAGTAAATGCCATTCAATCCATTGATGACATCAAATTTGAGGGGGATGCTTCTAAGATTCACTTAATTGGAAAAGAAGTTGATGCCCAATACATTGCCCAAATCTTGTCACTTTCTATTTCAAAAGAGGCAATTGCGCGGCAAAAAGACCTTAAAATCGTTTTTACGCCTATCCACGGAACAGGTGTGACGCTTGTGCCAACACTATTGTCGCAGATGGGATTTGAAAACGTAACTGTTATTGCCGAACAAGCTGAACCCAATGGCAATGGATATTTTCCAACGGTGGTATATCCCAATCCAGAGGAGTCGGAGGCTATGTCAATGGCGGTTAACAAAGCCAAAGAAATTGACGCTGACCTTGTGCTTGGCACCGACCCTGACGCCGACCGTGTAGGCATCGCAGTCAAGAATCATCACGGTGAAATTCAACTTTTGAACGGGAATCAAACCGCTACGGTGTTGATTTATTACCTGCTCCAAGCCTGGAAAGAGGCGGGCAAATTGACAGGTAAAGAGTTTGTGTGTAAGACAATTGTTACCACCGATTTGATTGATAAAATGGCGGCGGGTTATGGTGTACATTGCTACAATACCCTTACGGGCTTCAAGTATATTGCACAAGTAATCAGAGAGTTAGAAGGGCAACAAAAATTCATTGGTGGTGGTGAAGAAAGCTACGGATACCTCATTGGAGATGCTGTACGTGACAAAGACGCTATTGCAAGCTGTGGAATGATTGCCGAGTTGACGGCTTACGCCAAAGACAAAGGGCTTAGTCTTTTTGATATGCTGATGGAAGTCTATAAACAATTTGGTTTCTATTACGAAGGCTTAATTTCGCTCACGATGAAAGGCAAAACGGGTGCGGAAGAAATCCAACAAATGATGGCTAATTTTCGGGCTAACCCACCTGCTTCACTTGCAGGTTCACCGGTGATACGGATTGACGATTACAAGTTTTTGAAACGTACCGAAAATGGCGTTACAGTTGACATCCCGTCGGGTAGTATGGGAATTGAGTCATCTAATGTACTTCAATTCTTTACCGAAGATGGCACCAAATTTACTTGTCGTCCGTCAGGAACAGAGCCCAAAATTAAGTTTTATGTAGGCGTAGTAGGGAGGTTGGAGCGTAATGAAGACTTTGATGTGGTATATGATTCACTCAAACAGAAAGTGAAATCAATAGGGGAGGAGCTGAACTTGAAATAGGGTTGATTACTAAATTTTTTGAAAAATATTTGTTTGAACGGAATAAAAACGCGTATATTCACGTTACGTTTAGAGTCCTGATGAAAATCAGGGCTTTTCATCATAGGTTAAGTGTGAGAAAAGCCATTCGCTTATAGCGAAATGGCTTTTTTGTTTTGCTTCTTCTTCCGTATTTTTACAATTCATTTGTAATATCACTACGACGCTTAATTTTTAATTCCTAACACCTTCATAATGAGGAAAATTAAAATTGTTTTGTACTTGTTCCCCCTTTTGGCAGGGGTTGCACTCAGTTTAGAGAGCTATGCTCAAGATGCCAATTATGAGCGAGATTATAAACGTGCCGTAGCCCTTTACAAAACAGGTGAGTATGCTTTGGCTATGAATGATTTACTTCCGCTTA
>JBDHXS010000448.1:0-5952 GCA_039810845.1 Runella sp.
TTAATTCTTTTGAAAATAAATTTAACTCAATTCCAATTTTTTTTGAATATAATTCAATATATATATATGTATTTTTATTATTAAATATTATAGTTTCTATTGTACCAGGCTTAGTTTCGGTAGCATTTATGACTTTATTAGAACGTAAAATTATGGCTGCTGTTCAAAGACGTCGCGGTCCTAATATTGTTGGTTTTTTTGGACTATTACAGCCATTCGCCGATGCGTTAAAGTTGCTCACAAAGGAATTTAACATCCCAGCCCGTTCTTTTGACACAATTATAATTGCAGCTCCAATGTTATCATTGTTATTTACAACAAGTTGTTTTGCATTGGTTCCATTTGCTTATTTGATGGCAGGGCTTTGGAGAAAACAAGTAATTGAATGGCTCCGTCCAGCACTGCCTTGGATGCTTTTAACGGGGGTAATTTTGGGCGTTGGTATTTTGATGGGAGGCTATTGGGCTTACGAAACGCTGAGTTTCAACAGTTACTGGAGCTGGGATCCCGTCGAAAACGCTGTTTATGTGCCTTGGTTGGTAGGAATTGCCGCCTTGCACACCATGATTATTGCCAAGAAAAATGCTTCGGCGCTCAAAGCTTCGGTCATTTTGGTTACGGCACAATTTATTTTGATTTTGTACTCAACTTTCCTGACTCGTAGCGGAATTTTGGGAAATTCGTCGGTTCACTCCTTTACAGATTTGGGTCTTTCGGGACAGTTGTTGGTATATTTGTTGGCGTTTATTGCTGTAGCTGTATTTTTCTCTATTCGTGCATGGAAACTCATGCCCAACGAAAAAGAGGAGGTTTCGGCTTATTCGCGTGAATTTTGGTTGTTTATGGGTGCTACGGTCCTTTGTTTGGCGAGTTTCCAAGTGATTGTACCTACTTCTATTCCTGTTTGGAACAGCATTGTAGAATCATTTGGAGGTGTTTCTAAATTGGCACCACCTACCGATGCGATTTCGTATTATACTAAATTCCAATTGTGGTTTTTTGCAGTCATTGCTATTCTTTCGGGTATTGGGCAGTATTTTTGGTGGAAGCGCGTTCAAAAAGGAAAAATACAGGACTTGTTGACTCCGCTATGGATTTCGCTCTTTATTACTGCCTTGCTGATTACCTTTGGCGGAATTAATAAATTACCTTATATTGCTTTGCTCACTGCCGCTGTCTTTGCATTGGTGGCCAATACAACCATCATTTTAGGCATTCTGCGGGGTTCCTATCGCCTGTCAGGTGGAGCCATTACACACATTGGTATGGCCTTGATGTTGATTGGGATTTTGTGGTCATCAGGCTATCAGAAAGTGGTCTCCCTTAATGCTTCAGGTTTGTTGATTTCAAAAGAAGATTTTTTCACTAAAGAAGATAACAAAGAAAATAAGGAAAATGTGTTGCTATGGGTAGGTCAACCCACGCGCATGGGAGACTATCTACTTACTTATCGCGGCCCTCGCGCCGAAATCCGTGACGTACCCAACTATGTACCAAGCAGTTGGTTAGATATTATCGAAGGCGACTTTCACGCCGTTTGTCTGAGAGACATTACCGTTGGCGAAAAAACATACCACAAAAAAGGCGACACAGTAGCAGTTTATCCCGAAAACGTCTTTTATGAAGTTGAATACAGAGAACCCAATGGGCGCATTACAACCCTATTTCCAAGAGTACAGTTCAACGAACGAATGGGTATGGTGACATCGCCAGATATTAAGCGAGAATTAAACAAAGACTTGTATTCCTATGCCATGGTGGGGAGTAATCCAAGAGAAACAGAAGAATGGTCACCTACCGAAAACTTCCGCGTAGCAATGCAGGATACCTTCTTTGTCAATGATTATGTAGCGGTTTTAGAAAATGTTTCTCGTACCAATGCTGTCGAGGGGATAGCATTGACACCCAACGATGTGGCTGTAAAAGCACAAATCAAGATACTCGACAAGGAGCGCGAGTATTTTATTGCACCGACTTTTGCCATAAACCAAGACCGTATGGTAATGCGCAAACCCGAAATAAACGAAGAATTGGGGCTAAGAATACAGTTTATGGAGATTGACCCTAAAACGGGTACATTTAGTTTTTCGGTTAATTCAAAACAACGAGATTACATCGTCATGAAAGCTGTTGAAAAACCCCTTATTAATGTACTTTGGGTGGGGACTTTAGTGTTGGTGATCGGCTTCGTTTTGGCAACTATACGTCGGTTTAGAGAATTTAGGTTAATACGGGACAAAGGCACTGAATTGACAAATAGCAAGCCGTCAGCAGTGAGTAGTCAGCAATAATCGCTCAAGTCTTACAGAATATTTTTTAAAAAGCGGCTTTTGGCCGCTTTTTTGCTTGATTTTACTTTTGTTGTGATGTAGCATCAGTGGAATTAATAATGTCCCAAAGTTGACTGGAACATGGAAAATATTATTACTCACCTCCTTTGCAGTTTTTGCAATGGGGGTTTCTCCGCGTCTTTATGTTGACTTTCCTACAGTTGATAGTTTTAAAAAAGTGCTTATTTATAAAAATCATCAGTTCGAAATCAGTACCAACGCCTCAGGTGCAGTGAGAGAATTGGTGATACGCGTAAGTCGAAATAATCAGTTTTTGATTACTATTCGTCAAAAAACAGATGGATGGGTAGTAAACGCCGAAACAGCTGACTTAGACCAAAATGATGCCCCTGAAATCTATATCTATGCCTGTACTTATGGTAGTGGCTCTTTTGGCAAAGTATATGGGTACCAATTCTTCCCCAACTCTTTTGATAAAATTCATCTAATACCTCTTAATTCGGTTTTATCAGAAGGATACATGGGGCACGATATGTACAAAATTGAGGATGATTATTTGGTACGTCAGTTCCCAATTTATCGCGCGGGCGATGCCAATGCCAAAGCAACTGGCGGAACTCGAACCATTAAATACGAGCTAAAAGATATAGAAGAAAGATTAATTCTTACACCCAACTGACTTTGTTTGAGTTAATAAATAGCAATTATTTTTATGACTATCTTAAATAAATGGCATCATATTTGTGGTAAATAGATCGTAAATACTTTAGAATTCTTTTGTGAGATTATTTTTCTAAAATGCTCAAAATATATCCTATTTTGTAGCAAAAATATTCCTATTTGCTCCTTTGGCCAGAAAATTGATGGGTTTTAGGTAAGGTTGACTTTACCCCTATACAAACCACAATTTACTCTTCGCCATACAATGAAAAATCAAACTCTACTCTGTTTTAGTCGAGCATTTGTTGCTATTTCGACTACTCCATATTCCCGCTTCGCAGACAAATTTTTCAGGATAATTTTTGCCCTACTCTTGGTATTTTCTTTTGAACTATCAGCTCAAAATGTAAAGAAAGATTGTGGAAAAACCATTATGCTGGTAGGAGAATTACTCACTAACCCAAATGCTCAGAAAGTGGTTGCTCTCCCATTTGGCAACACTCCCGGCTTAGAATCTTGCGATATTCCGAATATAGGGGGTGACGGTATGGCAGTAGATCAAGCAAAGGGAATTGTTTATGTCGGAAATCCATTTAATGATCCGATTCAGGTGTATGATTTTAATCAAGGCCAATTTTTGCCCAACCTAAATCCAACAGGTGACTTGAGAAGCTACGACGTAGCCATTTCGCCCGATGGCAATTTTCTTTATCGTGGCTATTTGCAATCAGGGGGAGGTGTTCAAAAAATTCAGATAAGTAATGGCACACAAGTCGCCCTCAAAGCTGCTAATACATTCACAAATGAGTCTGGCGCAAAAATTTGGGGCGTAGCAACAGACTCTACAGGTAAGGTGTATGTTACGACGGGTTATAATGATTTACAATCTACAGGTAATGGTTATGTCAGCACCATCCAATCCATTGATGCTAATTTATCGGGAACCCCTACAGAAATTATCCGACTTACAAATGGCTCCGTGTTTGTCGGAGTAACGTTTTTCAATGGGTTCTTGTGGGCCACCATTGATGGGTATAACTTTTCATCGGATAGGGTAGTGAAAATAAACCCCGCTAATGGTGTCATTTTGGCAACATACGTGCTGGATAATAGAAATAATTTTAACATTCGACCTTTTGATTTAGCGTTTGCTTCCGATGGCAATCTATATGCTACATCATTCTATGGAGATTGTGTTTATAAAGTTGACATTACTTCAGGAGTAGTAAGCACTTATATTGGACAAGTAGATGGTGTTTTGAGTAAAAACATTGCCTTTGTCTGCGGCAACTTCAAGTGCCTTTGCGTAGATCCTAAAATAACTACTATTACTCAAGTAGATGCTACTTGCGAAGGTGGGTTTTCAAAAAACGATGGAAAAGCTACTATTTCGGGTATTACCAATGGTGATAAGGCCGATATCAACGAGGGAAGCACCTACGGTACAACCCCTATTTACGGCGATGCTTCCAACAAACTTATCAGTAGCGGCAGTGTAACGTTTACGAACTTGAAACCCAATACACAATATTCGGTGCGGGTTTGGAATGAAAGTGACAATTGTTTTAAGGATACTGTTTTTACTACCAAGCCCGTTGAATGTTTTGAATGTCCACAAATTAGCCTTGTTGGAAAAAGTACCGATACGCTTTGTTCGGGGTACTATGGTGATTTCTTTGGCGTAGCTGTAAGCCAATTGGGTTCTACCCCCGATAGTCTTATAAAATTTGTCCGATATACCAGTCCCCAATCTGGTAAGTCCATGTACACAGGCGGAACGCCCTTATCATCAATGAAGGCAATCAATGGTGCGGCTCAATGGCCTATTGGGCAGCCTGGTTCGCAGTTCCCAGCAAATACTGGCACAACTCCCGTTCAATATTACGTATATGCCATTTTGGCCAACGTTCCTAACGATACTACCTGTCGGCCCTTTGTGGAAAAAATTTATACTGTTTTACCATTGCCTAAATTTACCGCTACAGCAGAACCCGTCTGTGAAGGTAACAGCACTTTCGATGTAAAAGTGACAATCCAGACAGTAGGAACATTTAAAATCACCCTTGCCCGTGGAATTGCCACAATTGGCAATGGCCCCATTCCACAAGATATTATTAGTACCCAAACTGGAGCAGCGGGCAATGGCGTTAACACAACTATTAGCGTACCTATCGCTGATACCGCAGGTGTCGTTATCGTTGTTCAAGATGAGGACACGGGCTGCGCGAGTGCAGGTAATAGTGGCAAACCAATCATCAATAAAAAACCCAAATGGACAATTACTTCTGCTCCCACTTGTTCTGTTAACAACGATAGTTATTCAGTGAGTTTTACTATTGCTCCTGATGCGGGAACAGTAAAAGTCAATAAAGGTACTTTGACAAAATCTAATTCTATTTATACAGTAACGGGCATTCCTACAGGTACAAACCTAATTATCACCGATAGTTTGACGGCCGTGTGTAAGTTTGACACCCTATTGGTAAGCCCTAATTGCGGTTGTCCACCTAAAGTTCCTACTGCAGTTGTAGCAAGTGTAAGTATTTGTGCCAATGATCCAATTCCTTTTTTAGAAGTAACAGTAGGACCTGGTGAAACAGCTAATTGGTACGCTACAGAAACCAGTACTACGGTATTACCAGGAGGAGCTAATACCCTCAAATACAAACCCACCAGTGAGGGTGTATTTTGGGCGGAATCAATTAATATATTTGCAGGGTGTACAAGCGCTGTAAGAGTTCCTGTAACATTAACGATTGGCAATCCTAAATGTATTCCACTGACGGTAACGAAAAAGAAATAACTCTCAAAACAAAAGCGGCTGCTCTACAAAAAGAACAGCCGCTTTTGTTTTATACTTCTAATCAGTCTTTGCTTCCTAAAACTCGCGGTGGTTTGTTTCTTCGTAAAGACGATCTGCTGGTAAATTTTTAAAATAATCATACGTGATTTTTAAACCTTCTTCACGCGATACTTTCGGCTCCCAGTCCAAAATCTGCTT
>JBDHXS010000449.1:0-5900 GCA_039810845.1 Runella sp.
TGATTATTTAGTACATCTACCATAGAATCGCGCTCGGCAACAGAAAACTCAATGCCGAAGATTTTGGAAGCATAGTTCGCGATTTCAGAAGTGATGGACTGATCCGCAGGGCGGTAAGAGGTATCTAGAAAAAAACTGCCCGTACAAGCTAGCAAAAGGACGAAAATAGATAGTGCTTTTCTCATTGATTTTTAGGTTGAGGATGAATATAGGCTAATAATAGTAACCATAAACGTGTAAAACGTGTTTGCAATTTAATACAAAAGCGTATATTTGCAGCCCGAAATATGCGCCCGTAGTTCAATGGATAGAATTTTGGTTTCCGGTACCAACGATAGGGGTTCGAGTCCCTTCGGGCGCACAATATCAATAAATGACCCACTGGCTGATAATTAGTTAGTGGGTTTCTTTTTTGTTAGAGGACACATGAGGTGGCGTTTTTTTGCTGCGGTCGTTTCAATTTACCACACAATTTATGAACTTTATCCATTTAGCAAATTACACCGATAATAAAACCTTTCTTTGTCCTATTGCTTACTTGCTATTTATTTTCCTATAAAGAGAAAGAAGTTGCCATCATATGTTTTTCCTTATGGTTTAAAGAAGTGTCTAATAAAAAGGCTATTATCAATTGATTTAAGAGCGCATAAAAAAAGCCTAATAATTTTCATTATTAGGCTTTTTAGAGCCCCAGCCAAGATAGAGTCAAATCGCACGGATACGATACGCCATTTAGAACCCCGCAGCAACCTACTGATTACAAGCGGTAGGCGTTCCTCTTAGTTGTTCTATCAGTTGCCATAAAATGAAAATCCTGACGATTTGCATCATCAGGATTTTTTAGAGCCCCCAGCCGGGATCAAACCAGCGACCTACTGATTACAAGTCAGTTGCTCTATCAGCTGAGCTATGGAGGCATTATTTGATTTTATGTAGTTACATCTTTTGTAACTTTTAGAGCCCCCAGCCGGGATCAAACCAGCGACCTACTGATTACAAGTCAGTTGCTCTATCAGCTGAGCTATGGAGGCGTTCCTTATTTTCGTGGTGCAAAAGTACGTATTTTAACAATACCACGCAACTTTTCGTGCAAAAAAACTACAAAGCTTCTCGCACAATTTTTAGTTGATGCTTTAAATCAGCAAGTTGCTTTTGTGCTGTAACAATCTTTTTCTCAAACTCAGCCCGTACTTTTTCGCCGTTTTTAGAACGACCAAAAAACTCAATATTGTTTTGCCAAATGGTCAAATCATTTTCGATTTGGGTCATCCGGCGGCGAATATCGGCTTCTTTACGTTGAAGGTTACGCACAGAGTCTCCATCAGTTGCAATCGCTACTTCGTTTTCCAAAATAGCTTGCTCACGTTCTTTTGAAGAAAGTTTACCAATAGTACTCACATAAGAATTGACAGCGTCAATGTAACGTTTATTAATGGCTTGCATATCTTTCTTAGGCACAAACCCAATACTTGACCATTCTGATTTGAAAGCATTCAAATCTTTCAAATTGGCATCCCCTACTTTCGCTCCTGTTTCTATTTTGTCACAGATAGCTTGCTTCTTCGATAAGTTTTCGGCAAACTCTCGTTCTACTTCTGAGTTTTTGGCACGTTTACGATCAAAGTAAGCATCGCAAGACTTTTTGAAACGGTCAAAAATTGAATCCTTAAATTTTTCAGGAACTTGTCCGATTTGTTTCCACTGTTTTTGTAAGGCGATGACCTTGTCAGTATTAGCAGCAGAGTCTTCGCCTGTTTCAATAATTGCTTCAACAGCTTCGCAAAGCTCTGTTTTAAGTTTTAGATTCTGTTCACGCTTAGATTCTAATTGACGAAAGAATTCGCCTTTATTATGGAAGAATGTTTTGAGCGTAGCCCAAAATTTCTTACTTAATTCCCGGCCTTCCTCACGCAACATTTGCCCTTTGGCATTTACCCACTGATCTTGCAGGGCAACCACCTCTTTCGTCTTTTCGTTCCACTCATTGATGCTGCTGGATGTAAAAGCAGTAAACGGCACCAATGTCTCATATATTTTCGACTTTATTTCATAATTCTGCGACAATATCTGCTTTTGTTCTTCGGTTTGAGCACGACGGGCATCATGGAGGGTATCCAATGCTACTTTCATTCGTTGCCAAAGTACCTCTTGTTCAGCTTTAGGGCCAGGGCCGATATGTTTATACTCGTCAAAGTGAGCATTGGCTTCTTCCAAAATAGCACGGGTAAGAGATTGCCCCTCCAGCGATTGTGCCAAAGCTTCAACTTTCTCTACCAATTCTCCCTTTAACTGAAGGTTTTTCTTACGATCCAGCTCTTTAAGCTCATAATAGATATTACGATTACTATAATAACGATCTATGAGCGCATGAAAAGTAGCCCAGAGTGTACTGTTATGAGGGGAAGCGATGTTACCAGCGGCCTTCCATTCATCCTGAATTTTTTTAAATTCTTGCCAGCTTGTACCTGGATTCTTGGCATTGCTTTCATCAGCATCTACGAGTTCGCGTAGGCGTTGAAGTAGCTGTGTTTTGACTGCAAAATTTTTATCTTTCGACTTTTCTAAATCTTGGAAGTAGTGATTTTTTACGTCTTTAATCTGACGATAAATAGACTCAAAACGCTGAGTCAATTCGTCAGACTTATATTCAAAGCCTTCTTCGGAACCATTTTCTGCTACAAAACGCCGCACAGCTTCGTCTCGCTCAGATTTTTTTATTTGGTCAAAAAAAACTTTTACTTCCTTCAATAATTCGTCAGTACGCTTAAAATCAGCGGGCTTGGCTTTTTCACTTTTGGCTAGTGCCAGCTGATTTTCTAACAAACTAACAAAGTCTTTTTTATCGAGTTGACTATAATCAACTACCTGTTCTTCAGCCACTTCCAGTTCTTCCATGGCTGCAACACTCTCTTGAGTGAGTTGTTCGCTTTCGCTTAGTTCTGCTCCGTCGTTAATCATCGTAAATGTGGTGGTAATCGCTTAGATTTGCAAAAATAATAATTAAAGCCGTTTTTCGGTGTTTTAAAATCTGTTTTTCATTTTTAAATTAGATATATTAGTGGAAAATCCTAAGATTGCTCATCTGCGTAAAGATTATACGCTTAACGGATTACAAAAAGAAGATGTTTCAAAAAATCCAATCAATCAATTTAGAAAGTGGTTTAGCGAATCACTTTCTGCCGAAGTCATCGAGCCAAATGCCATGTTTCTTAGTACAGTAAGCCAAGATGGGTATCCACAGGGAAGAATCGTCTTATTAAAAGATGTGGACGACAACGGGTTTACATTTTATACAAATTACAATAGTCACAAAGGTGCTGATTTGGCTATCCATCCTTTAGCAGCTCTGACATTTTGGTGGGCTGAGTTAGAACGTCAAGTACGAATTCTTGGAAAAGTTGAAAAAGTAAGTGAATCCGAGTCAGACGCTTATTTCTCAGTACGTCCACGTGGAAGCCAATTGGGTGCTTGGGTATCCTCTCAAAGTGAAGTTATTGAAAATAGGGAAATATTGACCAGTAAATTGGAAAAATTTGAAGCGAAATTTACCAATCAACCCATACCACGACCTCCGCATTGGGGAGGGTATCGCGTTATTCCGCACGAAATTGAGTTTTGGCAAGGCCGCCCCAGTCGCCTACATGATCGCATACGTTACCAATATCAAAATAATGAATGGAAAATAGAACGTCTTTCTCCTTAGCGCATCTACCCTACTTAATAATATTTTTAAAAACAAAAATCTATGTCAAACAAAAATCCAAATAGTCTTACCCGAATCGGGGTATTTTATGACGGCAATTATTTTTTACACGTTAGCAATTATTATAACTACACTCACGAACGCCGTAGCCGTATCAGTATTAATGGGTTACACGATTTTATTCGTCAAAAAGTAGCGGAACTTGAGGGCAGCACTTCCCGCCTATGTCAGATTGTAGATGCGCACTATTTCAGAGGACGGCTTACGGCAGGTGAAGCCAGTCAACGAGGTGATTTATTATATTATGAGCGGGTTTTTGATGATATACTTATGTCAGAGGGAGTTACCACCCATTATTTGCCAGTTCGTAGCGTACTTGGAAAAAAATATGAGAAAGGAATTGATGTATGGTTGGCACTGGAAGCTTTTGAGATGGCTTTCTACAAACGATTTGATGTACTGGTACTCATTGCGGCCGACGGTGATTATGTGCCACTCGTGCGTAAACTAAATACCCTTGGAACGCGTGTTATGGTCTTAGGCTGGGATTTTGAATATACTGACGAAGACGGCAATCGTTTTTACACGCGCACTTCACAAGATTTATTGGCAGAAGTCACTTATCCAGTAGCAATGCAAGATGTGATTAATAGCAAGAATGAGTCTCTTGTAAGTCAGCTATTTGTACCTCGTAATAAAGGGAAAATTTTTACAAAACAAGGAGAAATAGTTATTGCAGAAGATGAATCTGAAGAAACAGATGCCCTCTCTATTGATGCAGAAAATCGACATGAAAGCTACATTTTGTCACTAAAGGAAGGTTTTGGCTTTATCAAGTATCCCCCTAACAACGTCTTTTTTCACTATACAAGCCTCCGAGATTACGATTTCAATGATTTGGTGGTAGGCGACCGTGTGCAATTTACCTTAGAAGAAAAAGAAGGTGGACGCGCTGTGGGATATGATGTATTAGTATTAGAATCTATTAAAGCCGTGAGCGGTCTCCAGTAGGCAGTGGGCAGTGGGCAGTGGGCAGTGGGCAGTGGAAAAACAAAGTTTTGTATTATACTGCAAACTGCCTACTGTAAACTCCTCTCCTACCCCAGTCTCCGAACCACTTCATAACAAGCTCGGCTATTGTGATAGGGGCATTTCCAGAAGTTTACTTTATCATTTTTTACGGGGGTTAAGTCAGGTTTAACCGTACCAAACCAATCGCCTTTTTGATTATCTATCACGTATTTTTTGATAAACTCCCAGCTTTTATCGGCTTTTTCGCGAAAATGTGCCTGCCCTGTAAGTTGGTAAGCATTGAGAAATCCTACCATTTGTTCAGCCAATACCCACCAGCTCCGTTCTCGGTTATGATGATTGGTCACGGGGTCAAATTCGTAATCCAATGCACCATCTTCACCCAATCCTGTACAAGCAGCTTCGGCCATTTTAATACATACTTGCTTTACACGTTCGCTCCGACCATGGTCGTTTAGCACTTCAGCGGTTTCCCAAAGCAGCCAAGAGGCTTCAATATCATGTCCATAAGAAACAGTTTCATCTTTAGGCTTCCAATTTTCATCAAAAAACAGACGTAACCGATACGTTTTTGAACTAATCAACTTGTCTAAGAAAGCATCTGTTAAATGAGCCACACGCTCCCGCAAGAGCGCATCAGGCCATACTCGGTAGAGATTGGTAAATGCCTCAATGATGTGAAGGTGCGTATTTTGAGATTTGTTCCAAGGCTGTTTGCTCAAGATCAAATCGTCCACTACAGCCCAATCTGTGCCAAAAGCTTCATAATAGCCTCCGCGTTGGGAATCATAGCCATATTTGTCCACAGTTTTGAAAAGATCTTGGGCAAAATCCAAGGCTGGTTTAAATTTGGAGGCGGCATAATATTCACTCAACCCATATATCGCAAACGCATGTCCATACAGTTGTTTACGAGTTTCGAGCGGTGCGCCATTGGCCGTCACCGACCAATAAACGCCCCCGTTTTTGGTGTCACGAAAATGATTGTATAGGTAATGATAGGCCCTATCAGCCAAGACCAAATATTTGCGGCGATGAAAATAACGATACGCCAACGAGAATGTCCACAAAATCCGTGCTGTTAGAATAATAGAACGAGGCGCATCTAAAACAGGTTGGTTTTCATAGTTTAACCGACCATGGAAACCACCCCGTTGAGGGTCAG
>JBDHXS010000450.1:0-5883 GCA_039810845.1 Runella sp.
GAATCAATGAAACAAATAGGAATCATTGGGGGAGGAGCCGCAGGATATTTTGGAGCAATCCAAATCGGTAACCTCTTAAGAAATACAGCTCAGGTTACTCTCTTGGAAAAAGGAGAAGAGGTGTTAGGGGAGGCCACAGCATTGTTTAACATCTTAAAAACGGAGGGGATTGGCGGTTTATGGACTCACTTGAAGGAAATGATGTTAAGTCATCTTACTGAGATTTTCGACCGTATTAAAGAGACGGTTTTATACGAGACCATCAAAAAAGCGTTGGTCTTTGTGGCGTCCATGTTCAATCCTATCGGAGCTTTTATCAAGGCGGTTCAGGCCCTCTACGCGGGTCTTAAGTTTCTGATCGACAATATAGAGCGTATCGCGATTTTGGTCAATTCTTTCTTAGATTCGCTCGAAATGGCCGTTAAAGGCAACGTCAGCGGCATTGCAAACAAAATCATCACTGCTCTCAGTACGTTTATTGTCATGGCTATAGATTTTCTGGCCAAATTACTTGGCTTGGGCAATTTGGCAGAAAAAGTCCGCAAAATTATTCAAGCCTTCCGTAACCCCGTTATTCGTGCCATGGAATGGTTGGTGGATAAATTGATTAAACCGGTAGTGAATAAAATTCTTGGAGCGGGCAAAGCGGTGTTACAAGCTGGCTTGCCGGTAGATCCCAATGAGCGATTAAAATTAGGGATGGACACTGCCCTGAAAGTGGTCAATCGACTGCCGGGCAATTTTATCGGGAAGGCCGTGATTGTGCCGGTGTTGGCACCTATCAAGTTACGTTACGGTTTCCAAGCGCTGGAGCCAGTATTAATGGGTGAAAAATGGTGGTTAAAAGGGTACATTAATCCAAGTATAACGGTGGAGACCGGCAAGAAAGCCGGCACCACCGATGGTAAACTCACGTTTAGTGTGGGTGATTACGTCAAATCCACCTATATTGACGGAATGTGGGTGGCTCAAATCACGACCATTTCCGAGAAAAATGTGACCATTTGGTACGAGGATGACCGAAAAGGAAGAGAGATCATTGAGCGGGATCAGTTTGCCAAATACGTAAAACAAGGGCATATCACTCCGTATGATTATGACAAGACCAACCGGGAAAAATACATGGGTCCCAATATTTCAAGAAGCGACCTACTGGAAGAATACCGGAAAGAAGGTACCCATTATCGGAAAAACGGAAATATAGAAGAGGTACAATATCCCAAACAAAAATTTGGCAAATGGTATGACTATAACGACTGTGATGCCAGCCATGAACCTAAAGATGCTGTGACTTATTGGAACGAAACAGGACGTAAACATGGGGCTCTTTCTACGCAAGTTCGGAAATGGATGACCAATCCTAAAAACTACGTTTTTGAGCCTTCTGGCCCAAATCGTTCACGCGGTTCGCGACACGGTGAATTTTACAAACCCCCGCTTAAAGTTTAAGGTAGCATGAAGGAGGAAGCATTAGCAGACAAAATCGGAATTATTGCTAAAAAAGCAAAAAGCCTAACCTTAACGGGAAAGTTTAAGGAGTCTATTGCCGAATACAAAAAAGGAATAGCTTTATTGGAAGCAACTGTGATGCAATCCAAATACGCCGTAATGCTTTTTTGCGGTGTCGGAGAAGCTTATTTTTTGCAAAAAGAATGGAAAGAAGCACTTGTCTATTACGGAAAAGCGGTTGCGAGCGAAGGCGGTCTGGGTGAACCGCTGATTCACCTTCGATTGGGTCAAATTAGGTTTGAATTCGGCCATTTTGAAAAAGCGGCGGACGAACTGATGCGCGCCTATATGGGAGGCGGTAATCTTATTTTTAAAGGAGAAGACCCCAAATATTTTAAATTGATTGAACCTTTGCTCTAATCGGCTCATGCTTAATGTTGCTAATCTTACCGCAGCCTTATCGTATCTTCACGCTATCGTTAGTGAAAGGTTGAGAGAATATCTTCAATTGGAAGAATCTGTCGAAACAAACGAGGTAACTTATCTGCAGGACAATTCCCCTTTTGCTCAGTTGTTTCAAAGCTATACACCTACTTTTGAAGAATACATTGTGTTGTTGATGGCTTTAGTCCCCCACATACAACCTCATTTCTTTAACCAGATCATCAACGAATGTTTATCCGACGGCGGTGATTTGCCTGAGTTTGGTGGCGTACGTGGTACAAATCACCGAGGGATTTTACCTACTGGAGAAACGGCTCAATTTATTTTGGCAGGCAATGATTTATCCAAACGGTTGGAGATTCAAGCGTTATTCAGTCCTTCGCATTGGTTTATGCAGCAGCATATTTTAAAATTGGAGA
This sequence comes from Runella sp., assembly GCA_039810845.1. Lineage (GTDB taxonomy): Bacteria > Bacteroidota > Bacteroidia > Cytophagales > Spirosomataceae > Runella. Next base: position 2,313 of record JBDHXS010000450.1, read on the forward strand.
GCGTTCGGGAAGGCGAACCTGCCATGAGTGGAAAGTTGTTGCTTGATTCTGAGATAATTGAACTACTTACCGTTGGTAGTATAAGTCCACCACGATTTAGCATAGATTTTCCTGCTGAGCGTATCGCGACGCAGTTGGAATGGGATGATTTGATTTTACATCCTAATACCCTCCACCAAATCCGTGACTTGGAAAATTGGATGCGTTGGAACGAAACATTGATGAACGAATGGGGAATGAAAAAGCATGTTAAACGAGGCTATCGTTCGCTGTTTTATGGTCCTCCTGGTACGGGTAAAACACTCACGGCTACGCTCTTGGGTAAGTCCACGGGCAAAGACGTATATCGCGTAGATTTGTCACAAACGGTATCAAAGTATATCGGTGAAACAGAAAAAAACCTCTCCAAACTCTTTGATAAGGCAGAAAATAAAAACTGGATTCTATTTTTTGACGAAGCCGATGCGCTTTTTGGCAAACGCACCGATATTCGCGATGCCCATGATAAGTACGCCAATCAGGAAGTGGCGTATTTGTTGCAGCGGGTTGAAGCTTACAACGGTTTGGTTATTTTGGCATCAAATCAGCGGACTAACATTGACGAAGCCTTTACGAGGCGGTTTCAGTCCATCATTCATTTCCCTTTCCCACGTACCGAAGAACGTCTTGCGCTTTGGCAAAAAGCCCTTCCTGCCCAAACCAATGTTGCTGATAATGTCAATTGGCCGCAGATAGCCGCTCGGTTTGAGTTGACGGGAGCCAATATTGTTAACGTACTCCAATACAGTTTGCTGACGATGCTGGCAAGTGGCAAACAGTTTCTTGATTATCAGCAAATTGAAGCAGGGGTTGTGCGTGAATTAGTCAAAGAAGGGAAACTTAACTAAAATTTCCAGTGTCCCCAAAGCCGCTCCTGAATCGCTTTTCGTACCAATCCAGCTGTATTTTTTACCTCTAATTTTTGGATGAGATTGAGACGGTGCGTTTCAATGGTACAAGGACAAACAAACAATTTGTCAGCAATTTCTTTGGTGGAGTATTCTTCCACAATCAAATTCAAAACTTCTTTTTCTCGTGGAGTGAGTTGGTACTTGAGACGCTTTTGGGTAGGGGTTGTTGTCCAACTATTAACACATTGCAGCAGCGTATTAGAAATAAACATTTTACCTTCTTTTATGCTATGAATCATTGAGATAATATCATCTTGGCTTGAAGTTTTGGGTAAATAACCAAATACCCCTTGGTGGTAATAAGCGTGAATATCACTGATGGAATCGCCTTGCCCAAAAACAATGACTTTGAGGTCTTTATTTAATTTTTTGAGGTTTTTAAGAAAATTTCGACTTTTAATAAGTGGATTTGTACCATCTAACCATACCCAGTCAGGTTTGAGTGGGAGTGAAGAGGTAAGAGCTTCATATTCCATCGTCACGATTGACGTATGCATACTTGGGATATTGGAAAGAAGCTGGCATAGCATACTCCGCAAAAGCGGGATAGATTCAACAACCAATATAGTATTCATTGTTTTATCAGTTTTAACGGTGATGATGAAATTTGAACGTTAGAGTAAGCAGAGCAATATTATGTTTTTTTGTGGATAGGTTGTATATTAAACTTAGCGAACGGTAAAAATCTGCTTGTCCTCAAGAATGGCGTTGACCTTAAATTAGAATATTTTTAAGATATTTGTACCCCAATTAGAACATAAGGTACATAATTTTTGTTGAAAATTTAGAATTAACCGCACGCATAGCGATGAGCAAAGAAGTAGAATTATTAGAAGAAATAACCAACTCCGAATATAAATATGGCTTCATCACCGATATTGAGGCGGATGAAGCTGCACCAGGCTTGACTGAAGATACCGTTCGGTGGATTTCTGCAAAGAAAAATGAACCTGAGTGGATGACCGAATGGCGTTTGAAAGCGTTTCGTCTATGGCAAGGAATGGTTGAGCCAAAATGGCCTAATGTTCATTATAATCCCATTGATTACCAAGCAATTAAATACTACTCTGCCCCTAAGCAAAAAAAGGAGATAGGCTCTCTGGATGAGATTGACCCCGAATTGCGACGTACTTTTGAACGTCTTGGGATTTCACTGAACGAACAAAAAAGATTATCTGGGGTAGCCGTAGATGCCGTTATTGACTCGGTTTCGGTCACTACTACCTTTAAAACCGAATTGAAAAAACAAGGAATTATATTTTGTGCCATTAGCGAAGCTATTCAAGAGCATCCCGAATTGGTTAAAAAATACTTGGGTTCGGTGGTCCCTGCCAAAGACAATTTCTTTTCAGCGCTCAATGCTGCCGTATTTTCTGATGGCTCGTTTTGTTATATTCCCAAAGGCGTCCGTTGCCCAATGGAGCTTTCAACTTATTTCCGCATCAATGCGGCTGGTACTGGGCAATTTGAGCGGACACTCATTATTGCCGACGAAGGTTCCTATGTAAGTTATTTGGAAGGCTGTACAGCGCCCATGCGCGATGAAAACCAACTCCATGCCGCGGTAGTAGAAATCTTCGCTCATGAGCGTGCCGAAGTAAAATACAGCACGGTCCAAAACTGGTATCCTGGTGATAAAGACGGAAAAGGTGGTATCTATAACTTCGTCACCAAACGCGGTATCTGCGATGGGGCTTACTCCAAAATATCTTGGACGCAGGTAGAAACAGGCTCGGCCATTACGTGGAAATATCCATCAGTAATTTTGAAAGGCGATAATGCCATCGGCGAATTTTATTCGGTGGCTGTTACCAACAACATGCAGCAGGCTGATACTGGTACAAAGATGATCCATATCGGCAAAAATACCAAGAGTCGTATTGTATCGAAAGGTATTTCGGTAGGAAAAAGCCAAAATTCTTACCGAGGATTGGTGCAAGTGTTCAAACGTGCCGAAAACGCTCGTAACTTCTCGCAATGTGATTCTTTGTTGATTGGTGATACTTGCGGAGCACATACATTTCCATATATCGAAGTCAATAATACAAGCGCGACAGTAGAGCATGAGGCTACAACTTCTAAAATTGGAGAAGACCAATTGTTCTATTGTAATCAGCGCGGTATTCCAACCGAACAAGCCGTGGCATTGATTGTAAATGGCTATGTGAAAGAGGTCTTGAATCAATTACCCATGGAGTTTGCAGTAGAAGCCCAAAAATTACTTGAAATAAGCCTTGAAGGATCGGTAGGATAATTCAAATTAACTTCAACCTATAAGGTTTTCAAAACCTTGGTTTGAATAAAAAAAGTAATAATCATTGGTGGGAAGACTTTTTGAAGAAATTGTCTTACCACCATTTTTTGTTTAAGGATGATGAAAAAAGATGCTGCCAAAACCGAACTTACTCCCGAAACTTTCACTGGGCTGGAAGTGGAGGTACCCAAAAAAGTAGCTGTTGGAATGCCTGCCGTGGTGAGTTCGGCCAAACATGTGTTTGGCGCAATGGACGTAGGGCGTGGTATGAAAGCATTGCTGAATCTTAACCAAAAAGATGGTTTTGACTGTCCGAGTTGTGCTTGGCCTGATCCTGATGACGAGCGTTCGGCTATTGGTGAATATT
>JBDHXS010000451.1:0-5882 GCA_039810845.1 Runella sp.
TTTTGCAAATTGATACTCTCTCCGTATTTTTTCTGTTTTTGAATCAATAAATCTACTTTTCAAAATGAAAAAATCAACCTTATGTTTAGTCTTTGGGCTGTTGTGTCAACTGACTTTTGCCCAGCACGACCACCATGTGGACGATACCAAAAACAGCCATAATCACCTTGCTCATATCCAAGCCTCACGAGCGCAAAATTTCTACATTCATAACCTACCAGCCCCTAAATTGATGACGGGAATTGGTGGTTCAAAAATGAAGATTGACACCAAATCAGAAAAAACGCAGGCGTATTTTAATCAAGGGCTAAACCTCTTGCACGACTTTTGGGATTTTGAAGCCTACCGAGCTTTCAAAGAAGCCATTCGGCACGATTCAACGGCCATTATGCCTTATTGGGGGCTGCTTCAAGCTCCTGGCCCCGAAGAAGATAGTGTGCTGACGAGCCAGAGAAAAGCCGCAGCAAAGCAGTTGAAAAAACTGCTCAAAACCGCCAACGAACACGAAAAACTGTATGCTGAACTGGCGCTTTTGGGCGATTCGCTCAAAGAAAAAGCCTATCCCGAAATGCTCAAAAAGTACGAGTTGATTGTCCACAAATTCCCCGACGACATTGATGCCAAGTTGTTTTTGGCTTTGGGCAAAATGAGCGGTTTTGATACTGACTTGAATCCCAACGAGGGTCAACTATACAGCGAGTTTTTGCTCAAAGACATACAACGCACCGAACCCAACAACCACGCTTTTCACCATTATTGGATTCATGTCATGGAGCATTGCTGCCCCGAACGGGCCTTGGCAAGTGCCGATATGTTGACATCACTTGCTCCTACGTCGGGACATATCGTCCACATGCCAGGGCATATTTATAACCGAGTAGGTGATTACAAAAAAGCCCACGATTCGTTTGTAGCAGCCGTAAAAGTGGACTCGGCTTACATGAAAAAAGAGGGTATTCAGGAAGTGGACAACTGGAATTATATCCACAATATCAATTACTTAATCAACAATTGTGTCCATGATGGCAGACATAAGGAAGCCTTGTACTATGCCGAAAAATTAAAAAAGATGCCCGTCACCAAAGACCGTAAAAAAACGTATGACGGTACGTTTTTTGGTCAAGGTATTTTGGCACCAGCCAAAATGGAAATGGCCTTTGGGTACTGGGACAAAGCCGTTGCCCAATTGGAATTGATACAAGATAAAGATTCAGTTTACGGCCTGTCGAACATGGATTTCAAAAACGGCTTATTGTTTTTTGCAAAAGGCATGGATGCGATTACCAAAAACAAAGTGGATGAAGCGATACAATACGCCAACAGCCTCGATGCCTTTCTTTGGCGCAACGAAAAACAAGCCGACAAGGACAGCACCATGGAAAAATGGCTACAGAATACGCTCAATACCGCTTCTTTGGACTTGCAAGGGTGTATCGAAAGTGAACAGGGTAATTATGAAAAAGCCCTGAAAATATTAGAAAAAGCTCACAAAAATGAAATGGAGTTGGGCTATGGCGAACCGCCTTTATACGCCCGTCCTGTGGCCATGAACTTGGCAAAAGCCCATGAAAAAGTGCAAAAATGGGATAAAGCCATTGAAACGTATCACAGCTTGCTCAAAAGATTTCCCAAAAGTGCGTATGTGCTTCAGGCTTTGGCAGCCGTGTATGCCCAAAAGGGCGATATGGAAAAGACTAAAGAGTACGAAAACAAACTAAAAGAAGCAACTGTTTATGCAGACAAAGGAATGTATTCACTGAAAAAGAAGTAGTTTTGATTATTCTGCTACTGGATGTGAGCGTCAACCGTTTAGTTTTTACCCGTCATTTGCCTTTTTCGCAACTTACTCAAAAACTCGGGCGTAATCCCCAAATACGATGCAATGTACTGTTGCGGTACGCGGTTAGGGAGCGTCGGGTAGCGTTTCAAAAACTCTTCCAATTGCTCCATGGCAGAATAAGATACCGTGCGGAGCAATCGGGCTTGGATAACGGCTAAGTGGCGTTGAATCATCAGTCGAAACATACGTTCTAATTTCGGGACTCGTCGAAGCAATTCGTCTTTTGACTCCCGAGAAAGTACCAGCAATTCACAATCTTCGAGCGTCTCAATCGTCATCTTGCTGGGGGTTTGGTGCTCAAAGCTGCTAATGTCGCTCACCCACCAATCTTCAACAGCAAACTCCAAGGTGAGTTCAGAGCCGTCTTTGTCAGTAAAATACTCTCGAATGCAGCCTTTGATGACGTAGGCTTCAAAATGGCAAACATCGCCTGCATGGAGCAGCACCGTTTTTTTGGGAAAAGTTTTCCATTTCAAACAATCAGCGACGATTTGGGATTCTTCTTCGGTAAGCAGAACATAGCGAGAAATATATTGATGAAGTTGTGAGTGCATAGAATTAAATTTCTTGTTCCAGTTCAATTTTTATTTGGCTTAGAACCCCGACTTTTGCGCATCGTTTTTAGAACCATTGCAAAAATAACACACTATGGCTTTTTTACCTTCTTCGCAACGTTACGATTCCATGGAATACCGTCGATGCGGTAAAAGTGGTATCAAACTACCCGCCCTTTCGCTGGGCTTATGGCACAATTTTGGGGGAATTGACCATTTTGAAAATGCCAGAAACATGATTACACTGGCGTTTGATAAAGGCATTACTCATTTTGACTTGGCTAATAATTATGGTCCGCCCGCGGGATCGGCCGAGGAAACTTTTGGCCGCGTTTTGAAAAAAGACCTGCTGCCTTACCGCGACGAAATGATTATTACCACCAAAGCAGGCTATTACATGTGGCAAGGCCCATACGGTGAATGGGGTTCTAAAAAATACTTGGTATCGAGCCTCGACCAAAGCCTGAAGCGCATGGGCTTGGACTACGTGGATATTTTTTACCACCACCGTCCTGATCCCGAAACGCCTCTCGAAGAAACCATGGTAGCCTTGGATTTGATTGTTCGTCAGGGGAAAGCGCTTTATGTGGGTATTTCAAATTACAGCGCCACCGAAACTGAAAAGGCCGTGAAGATGTTACGTGAAATGGGCACACCTTGCTTGGTACATCAGGCGAAGTACTCGATGTTTGAACGATGGGTAGAAGGTGGATTGCTCGATGTGTTGGAGCAAAACGGGGCAGGTTGCGTGGCATTTTCGCCATTGGCACAGGGGTTGTTGTCTGATAAGTATTTGAAGGGTATTCCGTCTGACTCAAGAGCGGCTTCGGGGCGAGGAAATGGCGCATTGGAAAGTGGTCGAATCACTGAAGAGAAACTTAACCAAGTGCTTCAACTGAACGAAATTGCTCAGCAGAGAGGCCAAAATTTAGCCCAAATGGCGTTGTCGTGGATTTTGAAAGACCCGCGCATTACTTCGGTGATTTTGGGCGTTAGTAAGCCTCTGCAGCTTACAGATTCGCTAAAATGCCTTGATAATAAGGAGTTTTCGGTGGAGGAATTACAAATGATTAATCAAATTTTGGGTTAATATTTAATGGAACACAGATGGAACGGATCAAACGGATTTCTATCAGTAGTTATCAGTTCAATCTGTTAAATCAGTGTTCTAATTTTAAATGGATAAACAAAGGAAAAACAACTTAAAAATGAAAAAAACAGCACTTTTTTCAATGGTTTTTGGCACATTGGTATACGCTTCTTGGGGTCAGACCGAACCCGTTGAAACTAAAAAACCTAACTCAGACTACAAATCAGCTTTTGCTGGACAAACCCGAATTGGTGGAGTAAAAACCCAAACTCCGTACGATTTTAAGGTTCTTTCGGAAGGCTTGACGTTTCCTTGGGGCGTAAAAAGTTTACCTGATGGGCGCTTAATCATCACTGAAAAAGCGGGAAATCTTCGCATTGCCAAAACCAACGGCGAATTGAGCAAGCCTATTACGGGACTTCCTGCCGTGAATACCAGTGGCCAAGGTGGACTTTTGGGGATTACCATCGACCCTAATTTTGACAAAAACCGAATGATATATTGGACGTTTGCCGAGAATTTTGACGGTGGAACGCTTACGTCGGTAGCGAAAGGGAAACTTTCTGCCGATGAGACAAAGATTGAAGGTGCGACGGTCATTTATCGTGCCACGCCAGCACACAAGGGAAGTCTTCACTACGGAGGCCGTATTTTGTTTGATAAAAAAGGCGATTTGTTTGTGAGTACTGGCGAGCGCTCCGACATGGTAACCCGCCCTCAAGCGCAGCAATTGAACTCAAGCTTAGGGAAAATTGTCCACATTACTACCGACGGTAAACCTGTTGCCAATGGCCCATTTGCGAGCACAGCAGGGGCGAAGCCAGAATTGTATTCGTACGGACATCGCAACGTGCAAGGGCTTACATTTAACCCTGTTTCGGGCGATTTGTGGTCGAATGAGTTTGGCCCAAGAGGTGGCGACGAAATTAACCGTGTGCAGTCGGGTAAAAACTACGGTTGGCCTGTGATTACTTACGGAATCGAATACAGTGGCAAACAGATTGGGGATGTGATTCAGCAAAAAGAAGGTATGGAGCAACCCGTGTATTATTGGGATCCATCGGTATCGCCAAGTGGGATGACGTTTTATAGTGGCGACATGATGCCAGAGTGGAAAAATAACCTATTTGTAGGTTGTTTGAGCGGTATGCACATTGCGCGTTTGGTGATTGAAAACAACAAAGTAGTAGGGGAGGAGCGTCTGCTTTCACAAGAATACCAACGTTTCCGCGACGTCACTCAAGGTAAAGACGGGGCTATTTATGCCGTGACCGATCAAGGTCGTTTGTATCGTATTTTTAAGAAATAGTTTCTTGCCTTTTTGCAACCATATAAGACATTACAAGAACAACTTTTATGTTTTATATGGTTGCTTTTTTGTGATGGTTAATTGACTTTCACGAACTCCACTCGACGGTTTTCAGCTTTTCCTTCAAAAGTAGTGTTAGGCGCAAGGGGCTTGGTTTCTCCGTAACCTTTGGTCGATAACCGACTTCCATCAATGCCCATCGATACCAATTGATTTTTAACGGAAGTGGCGCGTGCCTCCGAAAGCCTGAGGTTGCTAACGTCGTCACCATCTGCATCCGTATGTCCGCCGATTTCCATTTTTAACGCCGTATTTTCTTTCAAAATTTTGGTAATGGCGTTCAATTCCCCCATCGAAGTAGGTTTGATGGTTGATTTATTGACGTCAAAATTAATACCGTGCGAAATGTATTTCCCGTCGGTAAATGCCTTACCAATGATGTTTTGGTCGCCGCCTTCGGCCAATTTGAAGTTTTTAAAAGCCATGGGTTTCCCTTCGCTGTAATCTCCACTTACCAACAATGTGGTGGCTTTAAACTCAACTTCTGGGACTGTTAATACTCGATTTTGATTGGCATAAATTTTTATTTGCCCACCCTTGACTGCAATGGCAAAATGAATCCACTTATTAAAAAACTGGTCATCTTTTAGGTCGTTAGGGTTGTCGCCGTTGAGTTGGGTTCCAGGGCCATAAAAAGTAGTGTATTCGCGCGATGTCTCGATGGTTACCGTGGCTTCATCGCCATTCATAAGCATGATGCGAATGCCTGGGTTGCTGTCATAACCCGCATCCAAATAAGCATCAAATTCGATGGTGTATTCTTTGGGTAAATAAGCGGGCGTCTTTACCCTTGGCGCTAACTTTGTGTAAAATTTTGTGATAAAAAACGCTTTTTCATCCCCCGATTTGTTGACGACGGCCTGCCCTTCCTTTAGTTTCCAATGAGTACCAAATTCGCCTTCTTGACTATCGGCAAAATCATCTGAAAAAATAATTTTATCACCTGCCACAAAGTCATAGTTTTGGTAAGCGCGCAGGTCTTGGGCAAAAAGCCCCCTGACCCCCATTGGGGGAATTGTTAAGAGTAAA
>JBDHXS010000452.1:0-5881 GCA_039810845.1 Runella sp.
TTATCAAACCAACTGGACGGCCTCGGAACCCGTCCAAGGCAAGATTCAAGTCGGCCACGAGTTTTATGAAATGGTAGAGCAAATTATGCTTAATGATACGCTTTATATCACCTGTAAACCTGACCGCGATGCGCGCGCCAACTTTTTTGCCTTGGCCGAGCATATTAATCAACACATCCACAACAATGCTACCGAAGGCCCTAAACCTTCCAAAAATATCACAGTTCAATTATTGAAAGAATACGTTTCGTTTGAGCGTGTACATGTATTTTTTATCGTAGAATGGCTGCCCGACTCCACACCTTTACAAAAAACTTCTTTTCCTCTTCTTTCTCATGCCTCCGGCGTGGTTTCTCCCCCGCCTGAATTAGCTTGATTTTTCTAAAACAAAACTGCACCTTCTCCCACCTTGGGAGGAAAATGGTCGTGTGTATTTTTTAATACCTGAAAAATCAATGCTTTTTATTCATGCCTCACATACCACTTCCTGAGCACTTGCCTGGCATTACGGGCTTGCTCGAATACCGCTTGGACACAGCACTACCGATTCGTGACCTGACACAGATTTTACTGCGTGGCGAATCATCATTGACGCAAGGTGAACGCGAGCTGATAGCTACGATTGTGTCGTCGCGCAACTGCACCAATTTCTGCGAAGCTGCTCATACCAAAGCCGCTGATTTGCTCTTGGGTGAGTCAGAAACTGCGCGGTTGGTAAAACAGGATTTTGAAACCGCGCCCGTCAGCGACAAGATGAAGGCGTTGCTCAATATTGCCGCTTTGACGCAAAAAAGCGGTAAAGCGGTGACACCCGAAGCCATCGAACGCGCTCAACAAGCAGGGGCTACCGACCTTGAAATCCACGATACCGTATTGATTGCAGCATTATTTTGCTTATACAATAAATACGTGGATGGGCTGGCTACAGTTGCTCCTTCCGACTCAGCTTATTATGAGACACTGGGCGAGCGAATCGTTGGACGTGGTTATTTGAGACCTCCTGGAGGGCATCCGTTTCTCAACAAGTAAAGTACTGAGTTTTTGTTTTTTGCCGTAAGCCGATATGTGTAGCGCATTGCGGATAAAATTACCATGCTTTTAGAAAGTATGACCCATCTCTACCAAAATTTATAACCATAACCAATGAAAAAACAAATCTACTTTTTGATAGTCTTTACCCTTGGACTAACCATCAATCAATTCATTTATGCACAACAAACACGCTTATCAGGCAGCATTACTGACCCCGAAACCCAACAGCCTTTGGCGAGCGCATCGGTGGCAGTAAAAGGAAAAATAATAGGGACTGTCACCGATTCTAAAGGGAGATTTGAACTGAATACCACTGTTCCGGTGACTTTAATTATTTCGATGGTAGGCTACGAACGGCAGGAAATAAATGTACAGAATAATACTGTTCTGAGCATTGCGCTCAAAGAAAGCGTCGCCGACCTGAATCAGGTAGTCGTATCGGCTTCGCGGATAGAGGAAAGCATTTTGCGCTCACCCGTGACGGTCGAAAAACTTGACGTTCGGAATATTCAAAATAGTCCTTCTCCAAGTTTTTACGACGCCATCAACAACCTCAAAGGGGTAGATATGGTGACGAGCAGTTTAACTTATAAACAAATCAACACCCGAGGATTCAACACAACGGGCAACAGCCGTTTTTTGCAGTTAGTGGACAATGTGGACAACCAATCCGCAGGCTTGGGCTTTGCGATGGGAAATCTGTTTGGCCCCCACGACTTGGATTTAGAAAGTGCGGAGCTGATTCCTGGCGCGGCTTCGGCCCTGTACGGTCCGATTGCTTTCAACGGCATGTTGAGCATGAAAACCAAGAACCCATTCCTGTATCAGGGGTTGAGCGCACAGGTCAAAGTGGGCATCAACCATGTGGACGATGCGGGCGGTGCCAAACCCGTAGGTGATTTTGCGATTCGCTATGCCAAAGCGTTTAATAATCGTCTGGCTTTCAAGGTAAATGCTTCTTATTTAACTGGAACAGACTGGTACGGCAATAACTACACGGACATTGACCCTAATACCCCCGAAGCCAACCGAGGCCCGAACAACCCTGGTAAAAATGCCCTTAATATTTACGGCGACGAGGTGGCACGGGCCATCAGTGGCATCGGGCGCGTGTCGCGGACGGGCTATGAAGAAAAAGATGTGGCGCAGTATGGGGTCTATAGCCTCAAACTCAACGGGGCGATTCATTACCGCCTTACCGACAACTTGGAAGTGATTTACGCGGGAGGCATCTCTCAGGGTACAGCCCAATACACGGGCAGTAGCCGGTTTATCATCAATGACTTTCGCCTGACCCAACACCGTTTGGAGTTGAAAGGGAGCAATTTCTTCGTTCGTGCGTATTCAAATGCTGAAAACTCACAAAATTCATACAACTCACGCTCATTGGCACAGCAAATCAACCGCAGTTGGGTGCGCGATTTGAACGGCAATGTGGTAGCCCCCAGTTTGGCTGATGCCACTTGGTTTGAGCGCTATACCAACGCTTACACGGGTAAAATCAGCGGAGTAACTGCCCAAAACGACCTTTCAGCACGCGGTTTTGCCGACCAAGGTCGTCTGTTGCCTGGCTCACTCGAATTTGACGCAGCTAAAGAACGCCTCATCAAAACGTACGGTATTCAAGGCGCGGGCGTGTTGAGTCGTTGCGGTTTGCGCCACCTCGAAGGCATGTATGATTTCTCTTCACACCTCGGCTTTATGGGCCTGCAAGTGGGGGGGAATTACCGCCAATTTACGCTCGACACAGGCGGCAGTTTGTTTGATGACAAAGACAAAAACCTGACCAATACCGAATATGGGCTATTTGCACAAGCCTCGAAATCATTGTTGAAAGATAAGCTGAAAATCACATTGTCAGGGCGTTATGACAAAAATGAAAACTTCGATGGGCGTTTTACACCTCGTGCTTCAGCGGTGTTTTCACCCAACGATAATCACCACTTCCGCGCCAGTTATCAGACGGGCTTCCGCAATCCTACCATTGGAGACCAGTACATTAAGCTGAACGTAGGCCCTATCATCATTTTAGGAGGGGTTCCATCTAATGCTGCTGGAATGAATGCCTATGAAAATTCGTTTACAGCGGCTTCGGTAGGTGCTTTTGCAGGAGCGGCAGGTGCACAATTAGGTCAGGGGGTGCCGTTTCCGACGGCTATTGCCAACCACAAAGATAAACTCGTAAAATCAAACGTGCCGTACATCAAAGCCGAGCAGGTAACGAGTTACGAGCTGGGTTATAAAGGTATTTTTAACAAAAATCTGTTGTTTGACCTCAGTTATTATTACAGTAAATACACCGATTTTATCATCAACACCGTGGTCATTCGGCCTGCAAGCAACGTTACCTTGCCTGATGGTACTATTAATCCCGCGGCGGCAGGTGACATTTTGAGTGGAAAAACACAAGCGTTCCAACTTTATACCAACGCTGCTGACCAAGTTTCGATTCAAGGAGTAAGCGGTGGGCTTTCGTACTCATTGCCAAAAAATTACCGCTTGAATTTTAATGCTACTTGGACCTCGTTCAACTTAGGCAATGCAAATCCAAGCAATATTCCACCATTTAATACGCCAAAATGGAAAACCAATATCACCTTTGGTAATCCTAAACTGACTGACCGTCTCGGCTTCAACGTGGCGTTGCATTCGCAAAGTGCGTTTGATTGGTACGGTACTTTTACAGAGTTGCGCCCAGGCCGCATTGAAGCGTATAGTTTACTCGATGCACAAGTGAGTTATCGCCTGTCCGCGCTCAAAACGGTGTTGAAAATAGGAGGTTCCAACCTTACCAATAAATATATTATGCAGGCTTACGGCTCGCCGGCAGTGGGAGGATTGTATTATGTGAGTCTGAATTTTGATGAACTGTTCCGGTAACCCATATTATCTATGAAAACCTTGGAAATCAATAATATTACTACCCAAACCGCCTCTAAAAATAGCCTGGCTTTTGCCTTGTGTATGATCAGCTATCTGTTTGGCGGAACGGTGGCTACGCTGATGTCGGTCTATTTGCCAGTCGCGGTGCCCGAACTGCTCGGTGGCAATGTTTCAGAAGCCCGATTGGGCGAGGTAGGCGCTTACATTGGAGCAGCATTTCTATACGGGTGGGCAATCGGCGGCCTTATATTTGGCCTTGTCAGTGATCGCATCGGGCGGGTAAAATCATTGGCCTTAGTCACGGCATTATACGGAGTGGCCACTTTGCTGACGGTATTTGTGCCTAACTGGTATGTACTCATCGCCTGCCGGTTTGTTGCTGGGATGGGCATTGGCGGTGTATTGTTGATTTCTACTGTGTATTTGTCAGAGATATGGCCAGTGCGTACCCGTCCGATTGCCCTAGGAATTTTAGCGGTAGCGTTTCCAGTCGGCATTGTGGCTACGGGAGGGTTGAACGTATTTTTTGCCGATTGGCGTCAAGCGTTTTGGTTGGGCATTATTCCCATCGTAACCGCATTGTCTATGATGCAATGGCTGCCAGAATCGGCAGCATGGGCGAGCAGTCGCCAAATAATTCATAAAAATACATATGGATTGTGGGATGCCGACAACCGCCCCAACCTCATCATCGGAACCATTATTTTCGGATCGGTGCTCATTGGCCTGTGGGGTGTTTTTTCCTGGATACCTACGTGGGTTCAGTCTCTGCTTCCCGTGGGGAAAAACGGCCAACAGGAGCGGGGCATTACTATGATGCTTTTGGGTTCGGGCGGTATCGTGGGCGGTATCATTTCGGGTTTTTTGATTAAAAACATCGGGATTCGCAAAACGCTCATTGTTACCTTTTTGGGGTGTGCTGCCATTTCGTTCGTGTTGTTTTTGACCAATAAAAGTTTCAGTTCTATTGTCTACGTTGAAATGGCATTTCTGTCCCTGTTTTTCGGCATCAGCCAGGGATCGCTTTCGGGGTACATCCCCCAATTGTTTCCGTCGGTTATCCGAGCGACGGCCTCGGGTTTTTGCTTCAACATCGGACGTTTTTTTACGGCCACATCGGTGTTTTTTGTCGGAGCCATGGTGGCCTTTTTCGGAGGATTGAGTAACGCCCTGCTCACCTTTTCCGTCGCTTTTCTGGTGGCTTTGGCGGGGGCGTTTTTAAGTAAAGAAAATAAATAACTAATGAAAGCATACATCCAATTACCTGAAAATGCCGTAGGAATGCGTGGTTTAATGGCGTTTCGCCCACACTTGGCACCACACTTAGGCGCTTTTACTGAAGGGATTCTGGGCATTGACGAGGGTTTGACCAAAGCCGAGCGTGAACTCATCGGTATGATGGTTTCCCGCTGGAATGAGTGCAGCGGTTGCGAAGGAGTTCATGGAGGTGTAGCCGAATGTTATTTACAGGATGATGGGTCGCTGACGGAGCAAATCAAACAGGATTATCAGTCAGCTCCCATTTCCGACAAGTTCAAAGCTTTGATTGCAATTGCGCACAGCGTGCAGCAGGGAGGTAAAAAAGTAACGGAGGAACAAATTGAAAAAGCCAAAAGTTTAGGGGCAAGCGATATCGAAATCCATGATACGGTTTTGATTGCCGCCACTTTTTGCCTGTTCAATCGCTATTTGGATGGATTGAATGTATGGGATTCGGAGGCTTATACCCCTGAAATATACCGCGAACGAGGCAGAATGATTGCCGAGGGGTTAGGGTATGCCCCCAAGCATTGAATCGAAAAAACAGCATGAAATGAAAAATTTACTAATGATAGGTTAATGATTGCATAAACAGGTTTATCGCCTGATAAGCCTGTTTTTTATTCAAAAAGACACTTGATTGATGTATTGATAAACAAATTGTAAAATAGAGATGAAAACGTTTTGGAGTAAATCTTGCCTTGTT
>JBDHXS010000453.1:0-5874 GCA_039810845.1 Runella sp.
TATCGTAAAAGAGACCTATCGAAATCATTTAAATCATATTACTCAAGTTTGGTTAATTGTTTGTGGATTGGTAAACCTAAATATTTAAATAGTTATATTTATTTAAGAAAGAGGTCTATTTTTTTTCAGCGGGGCAATTTGGAATTTTTGATTCAATAGTAAATAAAGTAAGCATAGGCCATTTAACAAAAGACAAATTAATAAACATTGAAGTTGCGCACCCCCCCCTTCCCGAACAAACCGCCATTGCGCAATTCCTCGACCGCAAAACAGCACAAATTGAGGTGGTGATTGCCCAAAAGCAGCGCATGATAGAACTGCTCAAAGAACGCCGACAAATCCTTATCCACCAAGCCGTTACGCGTGGCCTAAATTCCGATGTTGATTTTGTAGATTCAGAAATAGATTTACTTGGTCAAATTCCAAAACATTGGAGTATGATTAAGTTAAAGTACTTATTAAATGAAAGAAATGAAAGGTCTGTAACTGGTGAGGAACCTCTTTTCATGGTAAGCCAAACTCACGGATTAGTAGTGAGAGCGGATTTTCATGAAAAAGCAGAGGTTGCACAAAGTAGTGTTGGTAGTAAAAAGGTACAAAAGGGCGATTTAGTTTTTAATAAATTAAAAGCTCATTTAGGCGTTTTCTTTAAAAGTAATATTGACAAGGTAGGTATCGTAAGCCCTGATTATGCCGTGTATTATTCAATTGGAGGCTTGGCAGATTTGAAATTTTTAGAACTCTTATTCAGACATCCCGCTTACATTAATCAATTTATATGTAAAGCAACCGGAATTGTTGAAGGTTTAATCAGACTCTATACCGGTGATTTGTTTAGTTTAAAAGTACCTGTTCCACCCGCAAATGAGCAAAAAATAATTCTTGAACACATTGAAACCGCTACAAAAAAAATAGACAAGGCCATTGGCATCAAAGAGCAGGAGATAGAGAAGCTGAAAGAATACAAGGCGAGTTTGATCAACAGTGTGGTCACGGGCAAGGTGAAGGTAACAGAAAACCCCGAGGGGTAGCAATATAATATCACCCCTTCGGGGTTTTCATCATTATCGCATTATATCGGCTATAATCGTGTCAGCCCTTTGGGCTTTTTAACATGTTTTCATCGAACCCAAACATCCTATAAAAACCCCAAAGGGGTGTAATGATTATAACATTAACATCGAACCCAAACATCCTATAAAAACCCCAAAGGGGTGTAATGATTATATGGCAGGTACATATTCACAACTCTACATCCAAGTGGTTTTCGCGGTAAAAGGCCGTCAAAACCTGCTTCAAAAGCCGTGGCGTGACGAAGTGTTCAAATACATGTCGGGCATTATCAAAGGGAAAAATCAAAAACCCATCATTGTCAATGGCGTAGCTGACCACGTACATCTTTTTATTGGACTAAAACCCTCCATCTCTATTTCGGAATTGGTCCGAGACGTAAAAAATAACTCAACCAATTTCATCAACGAGCAAAAATGGGTGAAAGGTAAATTTTCGTGGCAAGAAGGTTTTGGAAGCTTTTCCTATTCCCATTCTCACATTGACAACGTTTATAAATACATCCAGAATCAGGAAGAGCATCACCGTAAAAAGACCTTTAGAGAAGAATATTTGGAGTTTTTACGAAAATTTGAGGTAGAATACGATGAGCAATATTTATTTGAATGGTATGATTAGATTTGAAGCAAAGCTGGTTATAATCATAGCGACCCTTTGGGTTTACAATCCCGAAGGGGGCTAATGATTATTATTACAACAAAACAACCAAATAAAACCCCAAAGGGGTATAATGATTATACATTCATGCCCAGCCAAACCAACGAACAGGCCTTAGAATCGACCATTGAAAAACGCCTCACGGGCACCTGTCTGGAAGAACTCAACACCAACGGAGCCGTCGTCAACGTAGCCGAACGGGCTGAATTGTATCGTGCTGGTAACGGGTATTATCTTGGCACTCCCCAAGACTTCAACGCCCAATACGCCATTGACGAGCGGCGGTTGTGGCATTTTTTGGAAACCACCCAAAAAGAAGAACTCGCCAAACTCCAAAAACATTCGGGCGGCGTTCCGTCGGATTGGAAACTCAAGATACTGGAGCGTATTGACCGCATGGTCAAGAAATACGGCATTTTGCGCCTTCTCCGCAAAGGGCTGGAAGTGGAAGATGCGCATTTTACGATGCTCTATTCGCTGCCGTTGGCTTCCAGCAGCCAAGCCGTCAAAGACAATTTTGAAAGCAACGAATTCAGCGTAACGCGCCAAGTACGGTATTCGCTCGCCAATCCCCGCGAAGAAATTGACATGGTGCTGTTTGTGAATGGGCTACCGCTCGTCACGATGGAACTCAAAAACCACTGGACGGGCCAAAATGCCAAAGTACACGGCCAAAACCAGTACCGAAACGAACGCGACACCACCCAACCGCTGTTGCAATTTGGGCGCTGCATGGTTCACTTCGCCGTCGATACCGACGAAGCCTACATGACCACCAAACTGAACGGAAAAGATACTTTTTTTCTGCCCTTCAATCTGGGCCATAACCACGGCAAAGGCAATCCACCCAATCCCTTTGGCCACAAAACGGCCTATCTGTGGGAGGTGTTCACTCGCCAAAGCCTAACCAATATCATTCAGCATTTTGTGCGCTTCGATGGCAAAGAAACTGACCCTTTAGCGAAGAAATCACTCTATTTCCCGCGTTACCATCAATTGGACGTGGTGCGCAAGCTTATCCAGGATGCTTCCCAAAAAGGCGTAGGACAAACCTATTTAATTCAACATTCGGCGGGTTCGGGTAAATCCAACTCCATCACCTGGGCGGCCTATCAACTCATTGAGACCTATCCCGACAACGACACAGTTCCAGGTAGTCGGGGAATCACCCACCCGCTCTTTGATTCGGTCATCGTCGTCACCGACCGACGCCTGTTGGACAAGCAGTTACGAGAAAATATCAAAGAGTTTTCGGAAGTAAAAAATATAGTAGCCCCCGCCCATTCGTCCAAAGAACTCAAAGAGAGTTTAGAAAGCGGCAAGCGCATTATCATTACCACCATTCAGAAGTTCCCGTTTATTGTGGATGGTATTGCCGACATGAGCCACAAACGCTTTGCGGTCATCATCGACGAAGCCCACAGCAGTCAAAGCGGTACCACCGCCGACAACATGAACCGGGTCATGGGCAAGAAAGCCGAAGAGGAGGAAGAAGAAGACCCAGAAGATATTATTCTGAGAGCGATGAAAAGCCGCAAAATGCGTGGTAATGCGTCGTATTTAGCCTTTACGGCCACGCCCAAAAATGCAACTCTGGAGAAATTCGGCATCAAACAAGAAGATGGAAAGTTTAAGCCTTTTCACGAATACACGATGAAACAGGCCATAGAAGAAGGATTCATTTTGGACGTTTTGGCCAATTACACCACCTATAAAAGTTATTACGAAATCGAAAAATCCATTGAGGACAATCCCCTTTTTGACACTGCCAAGGCCCAAAAGAAGCTGAAAGCCTTCGTAGAACGCGACGCTCAAACCATTGCCACTAAAGCCGACATCATGCTCGACCACTTCATTACAAAAGTGGTCAATACCAAAAAACTAAAAGGCAAAGCCAAAGCCATGGTAGCTACTCAAAGCATTGAGTCGGCCATTCGTTATTACTTTGCGTTTAAATCGTTGCTCAACGAACGAGGCAAACCTTTCAAAGTTGTCATTGCCTTTTCAGGAAAGAAAATACTGGACGGTATCGAATACACAGAAGACAGTATCAATGGTTTTGCCGAAAAAGACACCCGCGATACATTTGATACCGACGACTATCGTCTACTGGTGGTAGCCAACAAATACCTGACGGGTTTTGATCAGCCCAAACTTACCGCCATGTATGTGGACAAAAAACTACAAGGCGTTTTGGCCGTTCAGGCTCTTTCGCGGTTGAACCGCTCGGCCGACAAATTGGGCAAAAAAACGGAAGATTTGTTTGTCTTGGATTTTTTCAACTCCACCGATGACATCAAAACTGCCTTTGACCCTTTTTATACATCCACTACATTAAGTAAGGCTACTGATGTAAATGTACTGCACGATTTAAAAGGCCATTTGGACGACGTAGGGGTCTATGAATGGTCAGAAGTTGAAGATTTTGTGGCTAAGTATTTTAAAGGCGTAAACGCCGAACAGCTAAGCCCCATCATTGACCTCGCCGCCGACCGATTCAACCAACAATTGGAATTGGAAGACGCCCAAAAAGCAGATTATAAAATCAAGGCCAAGCAGTTTGTGAAGATTTACGCTCAAATGGCGTCCATCCTGCCCTACGAACTTATCAAATGGGAAAAGCTGTTTTGGTTTCTGAAATTTCTAATTCCCAAACTCATTATCGTTGATGCTGGCTCGGACGCTTTAGACGAACTGCTCAACTCCGTTGACCTTTCTACCTATGGATTGGAGCGCGTAAAGCTCAATACCGCTATTGTGCTTGATGCTACCGAGACGGTATTAGACCCCCAAAACGCCAACGTGAGAGGTGTTCACGGAGACAATGTTCACGAAGACCCGTTGGATTTAATTATCAAAAGTTTTAATGAAAGATGGTTTCAGGGATGGGATTTAACTCCCGAAGAACAACGGATAAAATTTGTCACCCTAGCGCAAAGCATTCAGGCCCACCCAGATTTCAAAGACAAGTATTCTGAGAATCAGGATACCCAAAACCGAGAAATTGCGTTTCGAAAAATCTTTGATGAGGTCATGGCCAAGCAACGAAAAACGGAACTAGACTTATATCGTCTGCTTTCAAAAGATGATGCCTTCAAATCAGCTATGCAAGATACGCTAAAAAGAATGATACGTCCTTGAAGGCGCCAACACAAAACAAAAAAGCCCAGATTTCTCTGAGCTTTTCAGCGGTCCGGACGGGACTCGAACCCGCGACCCCATGCGTGACAGGCATGTATTCTAACCAACTGAACTACCGGACCATTTATTTTTTGCCTTTTGTAAACTTTGCGTGACAGGCATGTATTCTAAACAACCGACAAACGCTTTGTGAACTACCGGACCATTTTACTTTAAAAGAACGTTACTCTAAACTTTGTTGGCGGTCCGGACGGGACTCGAACCCGCGACCCCATGCGTGACAGGCATGTATTCTAACCAACTGAACTACCGGACCAAATGTTTTGTGAGCTAACTATTTTTACTTTTTCCGTTTTTGTTTCGGTGAAAAGTGGTGCAAAAGTAGTATTTTTAGCTTTCATTGCAATACTTGCAACGATAAAAATACTATTTTTTTTTACAATACTTTAGTTCAATTTGCTAATATTTCTGATTACTAAAGAGTTATAACTTTTATTAAAATGCCCCAAATTAAAGATATTACCAATTTTTTAGAAACCATTGCTCCTCTCCCTTATCAGGAATCTTACGATAATTCAGGTTTAATTGTCGGAAATCCACTAATAGAAGTAACCAGAATTTTAGTAACACTGGATTCTACCGAAGCAGTCGTTGACGAAGCTATTGCCAAAGGCTGTAATCTCATTGTGGCACATCACCCGATTGTTTTTAAAGGACTCAAAAAACTGAATGGAAAGAATTACGTCGAGCGCACAGTCATCAAAGCAATTAAAAATAACGTGGCTATTTATGCTACTCATACCAATCTCGACCACGTTGTTGGAGGCGTTAATTTCATGATTGCGGAGCGATTAGGACTGCAAGACGTTCGCATTTTGGCTCCAAAACACGATACATTAATGAAACTGGTCAGTTTTGTTCCAGCTGCTGATACTCAAAACATACTGGAGGCACTCTATAACGCTGGTGTTGGGCAAATCGGCAATTATGATCACTGCAGTTTTC
>JBDHXS010000454.1:0-5859 GCA_039810845.1 Runella sp.
ACTAACTCTGCAAAAGTATTTAGCCTATAGAAGCAGTTAACAACCCTAAAATCAAGCAAATAATTCCTAAAAGTCGAATTTTTGATTTATTCATTTTGGATTTTTTAAATAATTATGCGTGCATAACACCTTATTTTTATGAATATAAAAAGTATAGATTGTAAATTATCTTTAAAAGAACGAATATTACGTGGTAAATTTATCAACAAGTGAAATCAAAACCAACCCAAAAATTATGAGTAAATCATTACGTAATGCCGTATTTTATCTAACGGTATGGTTTGTCAGTACTGGCGCGTTATTGGCACAAACCAAAATTTCAGGCAGCATCACCGATGCCACAACGCGCGATGGCTTAGTAGGGGTCAGTATTCAAGTCAAAGGAAAAGTCATAGGAACAATTTCGGATTCGAAAGGAAACTTTTCATTGACGACCAACACCCCTACACCTTTCACTTTGGTGATTTCATCCGTTGGGTATGAAACACAAGAAGTACAAATTCAAGGCGATCGTTCCGACCTTAAAATTGCCATTAAGGAACAAGTGATGATGGGACAAGAAGTAGTGGTATCAGCCTCACGGGTAGAAGAAGGTGTTTTAAAATCACCAGTGACTGTAGAGAAAATGGACATTCGAGCCATACGAGAAAACCCTTCTGCATCATTTTACGATGGATTGGCTAACTTGAAAGGAATAGACATGGCTACTCAAAGTTTATTGTTCAAGTCAATCAATATGCGGGGTTTTGGTTCGACAGGTAACCCACGTACTGTACAGATGATTGACGGGATGGACAACTCGGCCCCTGGCTTGAACTTCCCCATTGACAATATCGTAGGGATGCCTGAATTGGATGTGGAGAGCGTAGAAATATTACCTGGCGCAGCCTCGGCACTTTATGGTCCTAACGCTTTAAACGGGCTGGTATTGATGAATAGTAAGAGTCCTTTCCTGTACCAAGGTTTGAGTGCTGCGGTAAAAACGGGAGTAATGTCAGCCAGTAATCGCGAACAACCATCGTCTCCGTTTGGTGATGTGTCTATTCGTTATGCCAAAGCCTTCAATAATAAGTTTGCCTTTAAAATAAACCTTGGATACATCCAAGCAAAAGACTGGCAATCAACCAATTACGACAACTTAAACGTGGGTGGAAATGCTGATCCACTAAGAGGAGCAGGAACTGATACTGATTTTGACGGGACAAATACCTATGGTGATGAACCACAATTCAATATGCAATCTATTGCTAATCAAATGATTACAGGTAATTTGTTGCCCGCATCCGCTTTGGCACTTATCCCCAATACCAACGTAAGTAGGACAGGATTGATAGAAAATGGATTGGTGGACAACAATGTAAAAAGCTTCAAATTTAACGGTGCACTTCATTATCGAATTACTGAAAAAGTAGAGGCTATTGTCCAAGTCAATTATGGTTATGGTACTACACTTTATACAGGTACTGGAAAATATTCGCTTCGTAATTTTAACTTGACCCAAGCCAAAGCTGAACTAAGAGGTGATAACTTTACTTTGAAAGCTTATACTACCCAAGAGCGCTCGGGAGATTCTTACACGGCTGGTTTGGCAGCAGTTTCTATGTTGAATGAAATTAAACCTTATGGAACATGGTATGGCGAATATGTAGGAGCTTTTGCTGCTGCCAGAGGAGCTGGATTGGCCGAAGAACAAGCCCATCTAACAGCCCGCCAAACGGCTGATAAAGGAATGCCTGCCGTAGGATCAGCAACATTTAATACTTTATTGGATAAATGGCGCAATACGTCCATTGCTAAAGGAGGTGGAAGTTTTCTTGATAAAGCCAATCTTTATCATGCCGAAGGAGTGTATAATTTCAAAAACCAAATTGACTTCGTTGAATTGTTGGTAGGAGCCAACATCCGTCAATACCAACTCCGTTCGGAAGGTACTTTGTTTGCTGATTTAAAAGATGGAAGAGACGGCACCATTCCTATCAATGAATACGGTGCATTTGCGCAAGCAGGTAAAAAGCTTTTTGGCGATCATTTGAAATTATCAGCGTCAATTCGCTACGATAAAAACCAGAATTTTGACGGACAGTTTTCTCCCCGTCTTTCAGCCGTGACATCATTTGGTGATCACAACATACGTCTTTCTTATCAAACAGGCTTCCGAATTCCCACTACTCAAAATCAATACATTGACTTGGCTACTCCCTCAGGTACGTTGATTGGAGGACTATCCGAATTTGATACAAGATATAAACTAAGCACAGGGGTGGCAAGGGAGACGTTAGTAGATTTTTCTGTCAATCCTCTCAAGTACATTACCCAAGATGTACTCGCAAAAGCTCAAGCCTACGCAACTACGGCAGTTACAGCCCAATTACCCGTTATCCAACAAGCGGTTATTGCAGCTGTGCAGGCACAAGTCACAACAGCAGTTACAGCAGCAGTACAGGCACAAGTAGCCGCAGGACAAATTCCTGCCTCGCAAGCCCAAGCAGCTATTACAGCTGGGGTAACAGCACAAATGAACAGCGACGCTATCAAAGCAACCATTGCGACAAACGTTCAGAACGAAGTTGTAAAACGAGTAACTGCCGTCACTACCCAAGTGGCTCCTGCTTATGCTTTAGCTACGTTGCCTAAATATCAAGCCAAAGCACTCCGTCCAGAACGAGTAAAATCGGTAGAGATTGGCTACAAAGGCATCATCGGTAAAAAATTGCTGGTAGATGCTTCGTACTACCACAGTGTTTATAAAAACTTTATTGGATCAACAGCAGTTCTTGTCCCTCTCGCCGCCGCTGGACCAGGGCTACCGATTGAGTCAGGATTGGCTAGTGGTAGCACACGTGCTGCTTACGGCAGACCCGCCAATAGTGACAAAGATATTACGGTGACAGGGTTTTCAATAGCGCTTAATTACTCCCTTCCTAAAAGCTTTTTCATTGGTGGGAATTTTGCCCAAAATGTATTGAAAGATTTTACCGCAACACCTGAATTGCCTAATGCTCAATTTAATACGCCTAAAAACCGTTTTAACCTCAATTTTGGAAAACGCATTAGTAGTGGCAATAAAATAGGCTTTAATCTTGCCTTCAAACACCAAGATGCCTTTACATGGGAATCGAATTTTACCATACCAACTACGGCAGGCGTACCTTTTTATTCTAATACAGGAGTACCTGCCATCACCAACTTAGATGCTCAAGTAAGCTATAAATTGGCGAGTTTGAAATCTATTTTGAAAGTCGGAGGTACTAATATGTTTGGTAAACCTTACTTCCAAGCTTATGGAAGTCCTGCCATTGGCTCGATGTACTACGTTTCTTTGACTTTTGACGAATTATTGAACAAATAATTGATACGTAAACCCTACTCTAAGAGGCTCCAAATTGGAGCCTCTTTTGTTATAATTCTTTCGCAAATTTTACATATTGTTCCCAATCATACGCTGTAATATCGTGTCCGCCCGTTCGGACGTGGTACCTGATGGTTTTTCCTTTGGGCTGATTGACCGCAGGTAACTCGGTTACGCCTAAACCTTCTTTTTTGAACAACGCATACGCAGGCTGCGCATGAAAAGCCCCTAAAAACTCGCCTTTGGGATCGGCCCACCGATCGTCTTCTGCACTTGCTACGTAGAGTGGGCGCGGAGCCATCAATGATAATAGAGTATGCTGATCGGTGGGGAGTTGATTGGGGTCAGATGCGTAGGTGGCAAATTTTGGAATAAACCAATGAGGAAAAGCACTGGTAATACGCCCTACGGTCTCTCCGTAATTTCGACGCGCCAATGAAGTTCCACCTTCGCCCGAATTATTAGAAATCACCGCTGCAAAACGTTCATCATTGGCCGCTGCCCACAGTGCTCCTTTTCCTAACCGAGAATGTCCTGTAATAATCACTTTCTTTGGATTGACCAAAGATTCGGTTTGGAGGTAATCCATCATACGCGACAGCCCCCAAGCCCAAGCCCCAATGGCCGACCATTGTTCTGGCTTTATGGACAATTCTTTAGTTAATATTCCTCTCACACCATCTTTCCACCCCTCGCGGTGGTCGGGTTCAAAATCGCCATAATAAGCAGTAGCTACGGCAAAACCTTGACCAATGACATAGTCAAGCTGCCAACGGGATGCTTGGTCAGCGCGGCCTTTTTCGGTAGCGCGGTTATTGACAACAGTGCCATCTTTGAAGTCAATCATCCACTTAGTCGGAATGGGAACGTCTGTTTCTACCGTTACGCAGTGATTTCCACAAAAATTAAGTCCCACAAAAACGGCTGGTTTAAGCACATTTTTAGGGACATAAAGCACCATTTCGGCAGTGTGTTTATTGGAAAAATTTAGTTCAATACGCTTGCGAATAGCTTTCCCATTCAGTGCATTTTCGTTGATTTCTAAGACTTTATAGTTTACGGGTATTTTAGTTGTTGGCAAAATACCGTATTCATTATCTGACAATAGCTGGAGTAGATGAACCCGTTGTTTTTTCCATTCAGAGGGTGTTTGGACCAACGCCCCATCAGCTTTTTGTAATGGATTAGGTAAGGTGTAAGAACCAACCTTGTTTTCGTCGTAGTTGGCTACAAAGGTAGATTGCGTAAAGGCATTTTCATTAACAAATAGCGTCAGGACAGTAAGTATTAACTTTCTCATAAGGAAGGATTAATTTAGATTGTCTTTCCTTAAAAGAAGACTACAGGAGTATTTTTACGCTATTTTTGATTATCGCGCTTTATTTTATAATTGTTCACTTTTTTGACGAATGAGAGTCGTTTTAACTATCTTATCATATCTTGGGTCAGCACTGTTCCAAAAACTCGCCCCGTCGGCTTTGTGATAACTAAAAGTAAGTGTTAGGAGAAGCTCATCGTTTTGCCAAATACCTTCTTTGGCTTCGGAAAGGGTAAAGTTGGGCAACACGCGTTTTTTCTCGTCTTGGGGACGAAAGTTAAAGCGCAACTGATGAAAATCGTCTTTGTTGACTGAACCGTAAAGTTCGTAGTTTTCTGTACCCAATTTACTATTAGCCAAAGCTTTACCTTCAAAAGCTTGCTTGTTTTCACGAGAACGATTGCGGCGACTTCGACGGCTGGCTTTGCGCTCGCGCTCTTCTTCGCTCACTGGCTCAAAAATTTCGACAACAATGCTTTTTTCAACTCCATCGGGGTCTTTAAACGAGCCTTGCCATTGGCCCACAAGCAGTTTAGCATTTTTGTCTTCACTGTATGCCCACGGTCGGTCTTTGAGGTCAGAATAATAGCTATAATAATACTTACACTCATAAACACCCCAACTCAATAAAACCAAAACTCCAATCAATAGCAGTCCTTTCTTCATAGTTTAGAGTCTTGCATAGGTATAAATCAATATATTTTTCTTGTAAGGCCCCTGACTGGTAACATCTACTCTGAGGCTCATGAAATTACCAGATGTTTCGATATTATACGTCAAATCCCCATTTTGCCCCAAGCTTTGGGCGAGTTGCTTTTCTTCATCACCAATGATTTTCAGCTCTCCAAGCTCAATACTCTGGCCGTTGACTCGGCTTACTTTCAATTCCCAACGTACCTCACGGCGTTTATCGTCCATGGTAGCAACAAGGCGGCCATCTCTGAAAAACTCCCAAATGATAACCACACCTTTCGATTTAAACTCTGGGCCTGTACTGATTTCGGAGCCGTCTTGTTTTGTAATCTCATAACGAGCACGTATGGCTTCCCACTTACCAAGCAGCGAGGTAAAATTGTCGGGTTGTGGGTCTTCGGTAGTTTTTGAGCCACATCCTGCACCCGAATTCCCAAAGAAAACAATCAGCAGAAGGCTGTAAGTAAGTAGTTTTTTCATGGTTTTAAGTGTTCGTATT
>JBDHXS010000455.1:0-5854 GCA_039810845.1 Runella sp.
CCCCCAGACAAGTACGCTTCCGGACTGCGCCTTATCCCGAACTTCAAGCATGAAGCGTGTTGCTAAATGTGGGTGCAAAATTAGTTTTTTTTTGATTACTGTCAACTCATAGGTCAATTATTCCGCTAAAAATTGGCTTTCTTCCTCCAAAAATTGCTTAAATCGCTCTCTTAAAAGATGATAATACGCTATTAATTCTTTGGCCTCTTCCGTAATAATAGTCCCCCCTCCCTTTTCTCCTCCTATTTGCGTTATTACAAGTGGGACCTTTGCTTGTGTGTTCAGCGAGTTAACCATCCCCCATGCTTTTTTGTAAGACATTCCCATATGCTTAGCGGCCTGATTGATTGAACCTGTTTCTACAATTCGCTCTAATAATTCAACTCTACCTGGACCTAAAAAACGTTGTTCTTCGCTTTCTATCCACAAACTACCAGCTACCTTAAAAGATTTTTCTTTCAATAAATACTTCAAACCCATTTTTATTATAAATATTTCCATTTCAAAGATACTGACAATGAGCGACTATAAAATTATTTATAAAAAAATATTACATCAATGGTTGACACAATCAAAAATAACTGTACCTTTGCACCACGTTTCACCCACGCAGCGAATATATGGAACCAGTCGGCCCATTCGTCTAGCGGTTAGGACACGACCCTTTCACGGTTGAAACAGGGGTTCGATTCCCCTATGGGTCACAAAATCGCCTTGCGGAAACGTAAAAAAGCCTCAAAACCAAATGTTTTGGGGCTTTTGCTTTTTAGCTCTTCCCAAAATGTACTGTAAAATATGGATTAATCTCAAAATTTGAACCAAATCGATCAAAACCAAAAGTTGTGGATCAAGTTCAAAATTTGTGGAGTGC
Source organism: Runella sp. (assembly GCA_039810845.1). Lineage (GTDB taxonomy): Bacteria > Bacteroidota > Bacteroidia > Cytophagales > Spirosomataceae > Runella. The sequence goes on from JBDHXS010000455.1 coordinate 872, forward strand.
GTTGGATTTTTTTAGGTTTGTGCTTTAATCAACCCTATCTGTTTGGGAAAGTTTCCTGCCCTAAGGATTAGCTACTTTGTATTAGATTTGCGAATATCTTTTGCCCTGTTAAAAGTTACCAAACAGCTATCTAGTGGTTTACCTTTTTTATAAATACAATCACAAAATTCTTCACATGCCGTTGGATTTTTGCTGTAAGCACATTGATTTCTGCACTCAGTTTCAGAGTTGCCAGGCACTACCTCATATAAATAGGAAGTGCCGACTATGATAAAAGCCAATACTGCAATGGAACCTCCAAAAAATAGAAAGCGAAGCCGTTTGCCTAAAGGCTTTTTTAACACAGGAGAATCTATTTTGGACTGCTCAAATGACAGAATGTATTTTAAACGGTCGTAGTCCCAAATTAATAAAAACAGGCTTGCTAATACCATCATCGTGATAATCCGCGTTCCGTTAAAGCGGGTAGCATAAGTAAGTACACAAATATTGACGATGATAGGAAAATACATCAGTGCGCCAAGAAAGGAAGTTCTCGGAATCAGTAATAATATAGCTATTATAATTTGGGTAATTCCAATGAAAGTATAGTAATATCCTGTTAGATGTAAGGCATCGAAGTAATGCCCTAAAGGGTTATTGGACGGCAAACCACTGGCAAATCGTTCACCAATAATTTTAACGTAGCCTGCTGGAATAAAGCTCATTGCCAAGGCGATGCGGCAAAAAACAGCAAAGCCCTTAAACCATTTGTCTGACTTTGCTTCATAATATATTTCTTCAATTCTATTCATAGTTGTATGGTAATTAGAGGTTCACTTTTCTATCTCCGAGACAACCAATAGCGGAATATTCAGTCCCACTAAAAATCATACTTTTTTACGAATGACTAATTTATTGAGGAGAATATGAATTACTAATGCCATAGCAGCCCAGTAGAAAGCAAAGGCAAAAACCAAAACCGGGGGTGCTGGATCGGGATCTTTAGCTAAAAACGACAAGGGCTGTATCAAAATAAATTTGATAGGGTATAAAATGGTAGATAAGGTACTCTTCCAGCCTATTGATGATCCAGTTCCCGGAAACCACTCACCGTTTGCGGGAAAGAGTCGAACTTCGGGTCCCAAAAGCGAATTAGAAATAAACTGAAAGGCAAATGCTGAAACGAGGAAAACAATAACAAATTTTGTTCTTGAAATTTTCATATTTTTATTTTATAAAAAGTACTTTTAAATACAAAGTAAAATAATTCATTTTGTATTTAAAAGCATTTTACAAAAAAAATAGTCCGACTTAACCAGCTACTCAAATTGTCTGGCTATTGCATGCCTGACAAACTCTTCAAATGAAACAACAAATAGCCCATATCGCCTTGGTCGTAACAGATTACGACCAAGCCATTCAATTTTATACCGAAAAATTGAGCTTTCGCCTCATAGAAGATATACCTTTGAGCGAGACCAAACGCTGGGTTTTGGTAGCTCCTCCCGGTTCAACCGAATGCTGTCTGTTGCTGGCCAAAGCCGTAGGCGAAGAACAACTCAGCCGCGTCGGAAACCAGACGGGAGGACGTGTATTTTTGTTTTTACACACCGACGATTTTTGGCGCGATTATCATCAGCTATTGGCCAATGAAGTACGATTTGTTCGTCCACCTTCTGAAGAATTGTATGGAACCGTGGCTGTATTTGAAGATTTATACGGCAATTTATGGGATTTGATTGGGCCAACTGTGTAGAGGCCGTTTACGAATAACTCGCCCCACTTATATCCATCCGCATCTTGCCAACCACCTCGCCAATGTGCTGGATAGCCAACTCTATTTCTTCCACTGTCGTAAAACGCCCCAAGCTAAAACGAAGGGAGGCATAAGCCTGATCATCGCTAAGTCCAAGCGTTTTAAGCACATACGAGGGCAAAACGGAAGCCGACGTGCAGGCGGAGCCCGTAGAAACGGCAATGTCTTTCAAGTTGAGCAGCAGATTTTCGCCGTCAATGTGTTCAAAACAAATATTGGTGAGATGCGCCAGTCGGTGAGTAGTATTCCCGTTTACAAACGTATCCAGCACCTTTTCCAAAACACCATTTTCCAAGCGGTTACGCAGTTGGCGCAGTCTTTCAGATTCTATCTGCATCTCTTTCTGCGCCAATTCGCAAGCTTTACCCAATCCCACAATCGCTGGCACATTGAGGGTTCCCGAGCGTCTTCCTCGCTCGTGGCCTCCTCCGTCCATCTGCGAAACAATTTCAATACCCTGCCGAACGTACAATGCTCCAATGCCTTTCGGCCCGTATAACTTATGCGCCGAAAGGCTCAATAAACCAATCCCTTCTGCCTGCACATCAAGGGGTAATTTACCTACGGCTTGGGTGGCATCGGTATGAAATAAGGCTCCTGCCTGATGCGTTAGTGAAGCTATTTCGCGAATCGGTTGAATCACTCCAATCTCATTGTTGGCAACCATGACCGACACCAAAATGGTATCTTTCCGCAATACCTCCGCTACCTGTTGAGGAGTAATAAGTCCATCGGTCGAAGGAATTAAATAAGTAACTTCTGCCCCCAATTGTTCCAAATGATGACAGGTATCCAAAACCGCTTTGTGCTCCGTAGCTACCGTGACAATATGGCGTCCTTTATAACTGAATTTCTCAAATATTCCTTTGATGGCCAAATTGTTTGCTTCTGTAGCACCACTCGTAAAAACAATCTCTTTAGGGTTGGCATTGAGCAATTTAGCTACTTGTTTCCGCGCTTGCGCAACAATTTCTTCCGCTGTCCATCCATATAAATGAGTGCGACTGGCAGCGTTGCCAAATTGCTCGGTAAACCAAGGAAGCATTGCCTCAAGCACGCGCGGGTCAACAGGGGTTGTTGCATTATAATCCAAATAAACAGGCAAACGCATAAAAGCTCGTTATTTTTTTACGAAAATAACGACTCTGCTTTCAAAAACAAAACATCTACAAAACAGGGCTTATTTTGTAGTTTTGCGAACTTACCTTTATGAAAACTATCACTTTAGTACTCGTTTATCTTTCTTTTCCCCTCCTTCTCTTTTGGTGGGGTTGGTTTGATTGGTGGATGGCTTTGCCTTGTACCATCGCATTAGCTGTAGTTTTTAAGAAAGTAATTGGTTTTGAGACACCAATCTCACCTCCAAAAACACTTTATTCTTCGCTTCTTGTTTGTTTCGCTCTTACCTTCGTTTGGACTTATTTAGCGGGTGTAGGTGGTTTTCGCCCCCAACACTTTGATTATTTCAAGCACAATCTGGTTATCAATAACTTAGTCCGCTACGAGTGGCCCGTTCGCTATGCCGACGATACTTATTTATGCTATTATCACGCTTACTACCTACCTCCAGCATTGCTTGCTAAATGGATGGGTGGCATCAACGCTGTTCACTTTTACATGTTCGGCTGGACATGGCTGGGGCTTACTCTGCTCTTTCAATTACTCCACCGACTGGGCGGCTGGACATTGGTCGTTCTATTTATTTTCTTCAATAGCACGGAAGCCATTTTGTTGATTTATGAAGCCTTCAAGTCTCCTCATACCATCGGTTATACCTTCACTGACTTGTGGACCAACGATCACACCATTGAGTTAATTCAAACGCCTGGTGGGCTGATGTTTCCGAGTCATGTTGAATCTTTCACAGCAGCACCCCAACATGCCCTTCCTGCTTGGCTGGCAACGGGGGGGGTTTTAGAATGCCGAATTTCAAGTGCAGAATGTAGAAGTAAAAACAAGTTTACTGTTTACTGTTTACTGTTGATTGTTTTGTTGTATTGGTCACCGCTGGTAGTGGTAGGCTTTTTACCTTTGGTTATTTTTGATTATTTCAACAAATCTACTTTTGATACTTTTACCAGTAGAAAACAAACAAGCTTTCGTTCATTGCTTACTACTTCCCATTTACTCCTCACTACCCACTCCTCACTCCTCATTTTCATTTCCCTCCCTGCCCTAATTTTCTACGCAGGGCATGTACCGTTACATGATATACAAGGTTGGTGGTGGACATTTATAAAAACACCGCATGAATATGTACTGTTGGCTACTTTTCTATTCATTGAAATTGGTATTTGGAGCATTTTGATGTGGTTTTTGAAGAAAAAAAAGGTCATTTCAACTGAAGATTTAAAACTTGTTTTATTAGCATCAGCAGTACTTTTGGTGTTAGCAGTGTACCGTTATGGCTACTTTAACGACTTGGCACGTCGAGCAAGTTTACCTGCTCTATTAGTGCTGTGTTGGGGCATTGGAAAGGGAGTAAACGCTATCAAATTCACAAGTATATATTCCAAAATAATCGTGGGAAGTTTTTTGTTTCTGTGCGGGTTGCTTCCACTGAAGCATCATTTACGCTGGTTTACTACCCAACCTTACACTGCAATTGTCGATAAAAAAATCTCCGATTTTACCCCTTATCCCATCCATTATTTAAGCCGTTATCATTGGGGTGAGTTTGATGTAGTAGCGCAGTACTTGGGCAAAGCCAACTCATGGTATCTTCGTTATTTTGTGTCCAAACTCCCACAAAAACCCAAACAAATCACACGGGCTTTTTATTATTGGAAATCCACGTTTGCACTTTCCGATTACGAAAAAGATGCCCTCAAAAAATACAAGATAAACCGCCTCTACATCAAGTTCTTTGACGTGGATTGGGACGCTGCCACACGTCAAGCCGTTCCCAAAGCTATTATTCAATTCAAAGAGAACCCTCCTGTGGCGTTTGTTCCTACTGTGTTTATCACCAACCGAACGCTGGAAAAACTCTCTTGGGGAGGAGTGGATGAATTGGCAACGAAAATTGTACAGAAGATTGGGCAAATTCATCGTCAACAAACGCAGGGTGATATCCCCTCAATAAACAACAGCCCCCAATTTTCCCGTACGAAGCTACACATCCACGAATTACAACTCGACTGCGATTGGACACTCTCAACTCGTACCAAATATTTTCGGTTACT
>JBDHXS010000456.1:0-5850 GCA_039810845.1 Runella sp.
TTATCCGAAGGAGATTCTAAATATTTAACTAAATTTACAAAACGATTATCATAAATATTTTTAAAACTATTATTTGCTTCTTTAAATTTTAAAATATCTTCTAACCATTTTTTCATAGAGTATATACCTGCGCTAGCAATTATTCTTACAGACAAATTATCGAATTCTTGAATGTTTATTTTTTGGGGGGCTCGACTATCATTCATTTTCACAAATTTTGAAGCAAGTAATATAAAGTCATATTCTTTTGAGTTAAGTTCTAACAAAGAAAAAAAGTCAACTAAAGTAAAATTTGAAGATGGTAACTTTCTTAACAATTTGTTATAGAACGTATTAGACTCTCTATGACTTTTTATTTGATACCATATTTTTTGATGTTGAGAATAAATATAATTCTTTGAATTAATTATATCTAAATAAATTTTATCTTGGTTTAAGTCAGTTATTGTTTGTTCAATTAAATTATCTATTATTATCATATTATTAGTATAATAGTTATTAAAAAAGGTTAACACAAACAGGCACTCGTGGTGCTTTGCATGTGTTAACCTTCTATTTATACGCGTGTAACTGTAAACTTAACAACAAAATTTCAATAAATCAAGCAATTTGAAATGGGCTTTAGCAAGGATTGTTCAAGCAATCCGGATTAGTTATGCTATCCGGGGTTAAACCAAAACTGCAGCAGAGTTATATTCTCCGTGTCTATTTTCCTCTGTGTTAAATGATCTTGCTTTTGAATATGATATTGCATTAGTTCCAGTCTACCCGGGAATAAACTTTGCCTTACAACTGCATAAATTAAAAAGGATGCTGAACTAATAGAACGGCATCCTTTTAAAATATTTTTTCAGAAATGATTAATTATCAAAGGAGTTAAAAGTAACTGTACAAAAAGATGAGTTTGCCTTCGATATTATCAGAAGCCTGTGATCCCCATCACACCAGCTGCTAGCTACATCTATCGATTCAATTATTTCCTGTCCTGCTTCAATATCACGATTCAATGCTACTCTCCAGCTATTCCATATTCTTTCTCTAAGCTCAACGTGTATTTTCCCCTGGGTGCAGGAAATATTAACTTCACTTGTATCGATATCGTTGTGAGTTTTATCATACATAACTGTACCAACATTTGAACCGGAACCTGAGCCACTGCTTGTGTTTGTAGAATTCCATAAAAATGACATTTACTTATCACCTTCCCTTCTGGTAGCATATGTTTTTGCTATGTAATCAATTGGCTCAAGCAGATGCATTTTTTTCAGTTCATCATCAAAGCTTGGGTCCAAGGTTCTGAATAACTGTACTTTCTGGTACAGCTCATGGAATAACCGCTTAATATCATGACGAAGCGGTTTTGCAATTTTGTAGCTCTTTGGAAGTGATTTAGGAACTTTGCACTCCTTAAAAAGCTTTTCGTAATTAATTTCTGGCATTATTACCTTCCTTTTTCGCGGTATTTAATATTTATTGAGAGTTTTAACCGCGCAAAATATTAATCTCAACAAAATCAGTTAATAAATTATTTCAATAAACTTCGATTTAATTTTAGTTTAAAAATAATTTATTCATTCCCGCATTCAAAAGAATTTTTTGGCAAATTGTGAACTCAACCAATTTAATAATTGTTAAATACAACATTTAAACCCTGAATAACAGCCTGTTTGTGAATTAGTTTTAACTAATAAGTGAGGTTATTTCTTATCCCCGCTCTAAACTGCTAAAGGCAGTCCTTCTCTCATTCCATAAGGCAGGCAAGAACTCTGAAACTTGCAAAAACGATATCCTCTTTGGGTTCCTTTGAGTCTTAGTGTCCTTGTGGCTGGTTTTTGTTTTGCTTTAGTGTCAGGCATGCCTGACACCTACAAAAACTAAACAAATAAAAAAAGCGCCTGTCATTGCTGACAAGCGCTTTTTAAAATAAAATCTGGCGATCCCGACTTCCTGTCTTCACTGGCGTTTCGGCAGGCAAGCGCTGCACTCAATCGGGACAACTGTTAAAACAGTCAATGGCTGCCAGGGTAAAAAAAATTATTACTTAGTGTACCTTTGAGTACTTGGAGCCTTTGTGTCTGGTTTTTGTTTAAGTGTCAGGCATGCCTGACACCTACATAAAGCTGCATAAATAAAAAACCCGACCGGAAAACCGATCGGGTTTAAAATAAAATCTGGCGACGACCTACTCTCCCACAACCCTGCGGTAGTAGTACCATCGGCGAGGCGGAGCTTAACTTCTCTGTTCGAGATGGGAAGAGGTGTGACCCCCGCTCTATAATCACCAGAAAATTTATATGATTTGAATACCGTAGCCGCAGCCTTCAGGCTGCGAATTTGCTCAGGCTAAAGCCTGAGGCTACAAAAAATTTCAAACCAAAAATCAAAAGGTAAGTTTTTCCTGTAAATAAACCCCGCTGCAATATCAATTGGCACGCGCCAACTGCTAAAACAATAAAGCGAATTTACCAATGCTAAATTCTATCTGTATGATAAAAATTTAAAGGTAAAGTCTTCGGCTTATTAGTACTTCTCGGCTGAACACATTACTATGCTTACACCTGAAGCCTATCAACGTCGTCATCTTCAACGAGCCTTATCTCCCGAAGGAGGAGAAACCTAATCTTGAAGCGAGTTTCGCGCTTAGATGCTTTCAGCGCTTATCTCAACCGAACATAGCTACCCAGCGGTGCCTTTGGCAAAACAACTGGTACACTAGAGGTTCGTTCGTTCCGGTCCTCTCGTACTAAGAACGAGCCTTCTCAAGTTTCTTTCGCCCGCATAGGATAGGGACCGAACTGTCTCACGACGTTCTGAACCCAGCTCACGTACCGCTTTAATTGGCGAACAGCCAAACCCTTGGGACCTTCTCCAGCCCCAGGATGCGATGAGCCGACATCGAGGTGCCAAACCTCCTCGTCGATATGAACTCTTGGAGGAGATCAGCCTGTTATCCCCGGCGTACCTTTTATCCTTTAAGTGCCGGCCCTTCCACTCGGAACCGGCAGATCACTAACTCCTGCTTTCGCATCTGCTCGACTTGTCTGTCTCGCAGTTAAGCATCCTTATGCGTTTGCGCTCAACACCTGATTACCAACCAGGTTGAGGATACCTTTGAGAGCCTCCGTTACAATTTAGGAGGCGACCGCCCCAGTCAAACTACCCGCCTAACAGTGTCCCCCACCCGGATGACGGATGTGGGTTAGAATTCAAATAAGCCAAGGGTGGTATTTCACATTGCGACTCCACGACGGCTAGCGCCGCCGCTTCGAAGTCTCCCACCTATTCTACACATAGATTACCCGAATCCAGTGCTAGGGTGCAGTAAAGGTGCACGGGGTCTTTCCGTCCATATGCGGGTAACCGGCGTCTTCACCGGTACCACAAGTTCACCGAGCCCGTGGTTGAGACAGTGACCAAATCGTTACACCATTCGTGCAGGTCGGAACTTACCCGACAAGGAATTTCGCTACCTTAGGACCGTTATAGTTACGGCCGCCGTTTACTGGGGCTTCGGTTCAAAGCTGCCGGCTTACGCCATGACCTCTCTCCTTAACCTTCCAGCACCGGGCAGGTGTCAGTCCATATACATCCCCTTCACGGGTTAGCATAGACATGTGTTTTTGTTAAACAGTCGCTTGGCCCATTTCTCTGCGGCCCGAATAATCGGGCACCCCTTATCCCGAAGTTACGGGGTTAATTTGCCGAGTTCCTTAACCACGGCTCACTCGAGCGCCTTAGAATACTCATCTCATCTACCTGTGTCGGTTTACGGTACGGGCGCCTTAGTATACGCCGGAGCTTTTCTTGGCAGCCTGATTAGGGAGAGTTTGTAGGCTTGCGCCATCCCGTTCGGGTTTCAGATTGCTCCTACGCCCTTAGACCACCATCCAACAGGTGGCTCTCCTTTCACTTCTGCGTCCCTCCGGTTTAAATTTCGGCGGTACAGGAATATTAACCTGTTATCCATCACCTACGCCGTTTGGCCTCAGCTTAGGACCCGACTAACCCTGAGACGATTAACGTTGCTCAGGAACCCTTAGATTTTCGGCGACAAAGTTTTTCACTTTGTTTATCGTTACTTATACCAACATCTTCGTTTCTGTACGCTCCAGCCCGCGTTGTCCGCGAACCTTCGCTGCATACAGAATGCTCTCCTACCACTCTTGCGAGTCCACAGCTTCGGTGCTATGTTTAAGTCCCGAGTATTATCGGCGCTAAGTCGCTTGACTAGTGAGCTATTACGCACTCTTTAAATGAATGGCTGCTTCTAAGCCAACATCCTAGTTGTCTCAGCAACTTAACATCCTTAGTCTGTTAACATAGACTTGGGGACCTTAGCTGGTGGTCTGGGTTATTTCCCTTTTGGCAATGAAGCTTATCCCCCACTGCCTGACTCCCGGAAAACATTTCTACGGAATTCGGAGTTTATCTGGGTTTGGTACCGTTGTGACAGCCCTACCCCAATCAGTGCTCTACCTCCGTGAAACTCTTATCCGAGGCTAGCCCTAAAGCTATTTCGGAGAGAACGAGCTATCTCTGAGTTTGATTGGTCTTTCGCTCCTAGTCACAGCTCATCCGAGCAGTTTTCAACCCGCACCGGTTCGGACCTCCACAAGGTGTTACCCTTGCTTCATCCTGGCCATGACTAGATCACACAGTTTCGCGTCTGCCGCATCATACTAAACGCCCGTTTCGGACTTGCTTTCGCTGCGGGTGCATTCCTTAAGAATTTACCCTTGCATGATACGAGCAACTCGTTGGTTCATTAAGCAAAAGGCACGCAGTCACCCCAATAAAGAGCAAGCTCTCTATAGGTGGCTCCTACCGTTTGTAAGCGCACGGTTTCAGGTACTATTTCACCCTCCTGTCAGGAGTACTTTTCACCTTTCCCTCACGGTACTTGTTCACTATCGGTCACTGGTTAGTATTTAGTCTTACGAGATGGTTCTCGCGGATTCCCACAGAATTTCACTTAGTCCGTGGTACTTGGGATACTTTCAAGAGCCTATCGTTTTCGCTTACGAGGCTATCACTCTCTATGGCTGTATTTTCCAAAACGATTCAGCTAACGAATCAGTGTACTCTTTGACCTACTCGAAATTGGTCTGAAAGTCCCACAACACCTGTGATGCAACGATTCGAGTCTTTAACACACCACAAAGTTTAGACTGTTTCCTTTTCGCTCGCCGCTACTGGGGAAATCACTATTGTTTTATTTTCCATCAGGTACTTAGATGTTTCAGTTCCCTGAGTTTGCTCTGATGCACCTATGTATTCAGTGCATAGTAATACGACATTACTCGCATTGGGTTGCCCCATTCGGAAATCCCCGGGTCTAAGATTGCTTCCATCTATCCGAGGCTTATCGCAGGTAACCACGTCCTTCATCGCCTACCAGTGCCAAGGCATCCGCCGTGCGCCCTTAGTAACTTTTACCAAAAATCTTTATCGATACAGATAGAATTATTGGATTCGTAAATCCAATGTCGCATCGATAAACTTGTTTATCTACGGAAAAACTTACCTTGTTAAAAGAACAACAATCTATCCTGGTACATGTGTACTTCGGATTCTTGGGAAGTAAATTGGTTTGAAACTTTTTACTTCAAATTAACACGTTATTTATTTGTGGAGCCAATCGGGATCGAACCGATAGCCTTCCCGACATTTCATGTCGGGATGCTCTTGCATCAGTTGAGCTATCCAAATTGCATTCAACCACTTTTGCTTTTGTGGAGCCAATCGGGATCGAACCGATAGCCTTCCCGACATTTCATGTCGGGATGCTCTTGCATCAGTTGAGCTATCCAAATTGCATTCAACCACTTTTGCTTTTGTGGAGCCAATCGG
>JBDHXS010000457.1:0-5848 GCA_039810845.1 Runella sp.
CCATTGATACAATTGACAAAGAGAAAATTCAAATCGGAAAAGTTTGGATTCCGATTAGCGATACCTACCGTAAGAGTTTCAAAGAATTTCTCGAAAAACACCAATCCTAACGCGACAACCGCATCGGAACGCCACGTTCGTGGAGGTATTTTTTCAGTGCTGGAATTTCGATTTCCTTAAAGTGAAAAATACTCGCAGCCAACCCTGCATCGGCGTAGCCTTCCGTAAAAACATCGTAAAAATGCTCCATTGTACCCGCCCCTCCCGACGCAATCACGGGGATATTGGCATTGCGAGAAATGGCAGAGGTCAATTCAAGGGCGAAGCCATTTTTGGTGCCGTCGGTGTCCATTGAGGTCAATAAAATTTCTCCTGCGCCACGGTTTTCTACTTCCTTGGCCCATTCGATGGTGAGGAGTTCGGTAGGCTTGCGCCCCCCGTGGGTGTGAACCAAATCAGTATAAAGTGCAGAGTGCAGAGTGTCAAGTGATTGACTACTTTGACCTTTCAACTCTAACCTTTGAACTTGTCGTGTATCAATCGCTACTACAATGCACTGACTTCCAAATTCTAAGGCCAATTCATTGATAAGGTCTGGATTACGAACGGCTGCTGAGTTGATAGAAACTTTATCAGCCCCCGCATTAAGCAAAGCCGACACGTCGGCTTTAGAAGAAATTCCGCCGCCTACCGTAAAGGGGATATTGATGGTGTGCGCCACCCGTCTGACAAGTTCAAGCAGTGTGCTGCGACCTTCTACAGTGGCTGTAATGTCCAAAAAAACAAGTTCGTCTGCTCCTTGTTCGGCATAAACTGCGGCCAATTCTACGGCGTCGCCCGCATCGCGGAGGTTGACAAAATTTACTCCTTTTACGGTGCGGCCGTCTTTTACGTCGAGGCAAGGAATGATACGTTTAGTAAGCATTATTAATATTTTGTAAAATTTATCTTTTCCATCATTCGTTCGGGGCGCGATAGGGCCGTAAAGCCAAACTGCTCATAAAGGCCGTGGGCATCGGCTGTTGCCAAAGACCACCGACGAAAGCCTTGTAATTCGGGGATTTGATTGAAAATACAATCCATAAGCCATTTAGAAAGCCCTTTTCCGCGGTGAATTTCCAACACAAAAACGTCGCCTAAATAGCCATAAGTGGCAAAATCTGTAATGACTCGTGCAAAACCTACTTGATTTTGGTGGTAATAAATGCCAAACGTAAGTGAGTTTTGAACAGAGTGTTCAACGATTTCACGCGGGATATTTTCAGCCCAATACGACGCTTGTGACAAATAATTATGAATCAGTTCAATATCCAATTTTGATTTGTCGGTAGAGATTATAAAGTTATCTTTTTGAAATTCATAGACAAGGGTATCAATTAGAGACATCGTTTTGAAGGAGGCTTTTTGTCCACAAAGAACCGAAAAAATGATGGTTTTTGTGTTTCTATTTGACTATTTCTGATTTAAGAGCGCCAAAATTTTGGACAAACCGCCCAAATGGAGTTTTACAGCCTTGGTACGAATCCTTAGAAATTCTGACAGCACATCCCAAATGAGTATAGGTAGAATCCAGCACATTGCGTCGGTGCGAGGGAGAATTCATCCATTGTTCAACAGCATATTGGGCAAAACCCCCGTAATTGTAAGGAGAAAAAAGTTGTTTATTTTCACAATCAAAATACTCAAAACTTCCGTCACGCTTGCGGCGACAGCAATACTCTGGCGCGGTATCTATCACTTGATATTGACCGATGTTCTCGGCTGTTTTCTTAAATGCCCATGTGTGTATCTGAACCCGTTGCGCCAGAGTAGCCAGTGAAGGACTATATGGATGCACATGACCATAAAAATTCATTTGTATCATGTCTTTGGCATAGTTGTTCGCCGTTTGATGTAGCCCTGCATCATATTGGAGGAGCTTTAAACCAAACTGTTGGCGCGTCTTGTTAGTAGCATGAAATATAGCTGCATCCAACAATAAATAATTGGGTTTGTAGGTATCAACGGAATGCTTTAATTCAGGCAATAACATAAAAGCATCAGCAGAAATTTCGTAATAATCAGGCTGTTCGGCTTTCCATGAAGCTATCAGCAATATACCCCAGAAAAAGCAGATAACCCGATTCATAGAAATAACCCATTAAAGTTTAGCCCTTAAATATACTGACTTCTGTAGTAAGTTGTTCGCAACCTCCTTTTCTAACCTGTTTTTATGGTAACTTTGCCGCTGAAAAAGTGAACTGTTATCCGTTAATTGTTATTAGTAAATTAACGGAACAGTTACCAAATAACTGATAACTATTAACGATTAATATGTCTGTAAGAGTTCGTTTTGCTCCCAGTCCTACGGGACCGCTTCACATTGGCGGTGTTCGTACGGCTTTATACAATTATTTGTTTGCCCGTAAAAACGGCGGAAAAATGTTGCTTCGTATCGAAGACACCGACCAAAATCGCTACGTGCCAGGGGCCGAAGAATATATTTTGGAAGCCTTGAAATGGGCGGGTATCGAAATAGATGAAGGCCAAGGTGTAGGAGGGCCTCATGCTCCTTATCGTCAGTCGGAGCGCAAAGAAATGTACCGCCAATATGCCGAGCAGTTGATTGCCGACGGCAAAGCGTATTATGCGTTTGACACTGCCGAAGAAATCGAAGCCATGCGCAAACGCCTCGAAGAAGCAGGCGCCGATGCTGCTCAGTACAACGCTATTACACGTTTGCAAATGACCAACTCGCTAACATTGCCTGCCGACGAAGTTCAGCGGCGTATTGCCAATGGCGACCCTTACGTGATTCGTATCAAAATTGATCCCAAACAAGATATTCGTTTCAAAGACATCATTCGGGAGTGGGTGGTAGTACACGCTTCTACCCTCGACGACAAAGTTTTGTTGAAGTCCGACGGAATGCCTACTTACCATTTGGCTAATATCGTGGACGACCATTTGATGGAAATTACGCACGTTATTCGGGGTGAGGAGTGGCTTCCTTCGGCACCTTTGCACGTGTTGATGTATCAATATTTTGGCTGGACAGCACCCCAGTTTGCGCATTTGCCACTGTTGCTCAAGCCCGAAGGAAACGGCAAACTCTCAAAACGCGATGCCGATTTGGGAGGGTTCCCTATTTTCCCCTTACAATGGACCGACCCCGCTACGGGTGTAGTGGCGCGCGGGTTTCGAGAAGATGGTTATTTGAAAGACGCTACGGTTAACTTTTTGGCGTTTTTGGGATGGAACCCTGGGACCGAACAAGAAATGTTCAGCATGGACGAACTCATCGAAGCCTTTAGCATTGAGCGTATTCACAAAGCAGGGGCGCGCTTCGACATCGCCAAAGCGAAGTGGTTCAATCAGCAGTATTTGAAGAAATTGAGTGATGAAGAGTTGAATATTTTGGTAATCAATAGTGGACTCTGGACTATTGACGGTGGACTTGATCTCACTAAAATCTGCCATTTGATGAAGGAACGGGTGACTTTCCCCCAAGAGATTTTGAGCGAAGCCGCTTTCTTGTTTGAAATGCCCACTACTTACGAAGAAGCAGTAGTAGCCAGCAAATGGAATGCCGATGCCATCAGAGTAACAACCGCCTTTGTGGAAGATTTGAAGGTGTATGAAGGCGATTTTATTGCTGATTCAATCAAAGCAATATGGGCAGCGGCAGCCGAACGCGTTGGCATTAAAATGGGGAAAGTAATGCAAGCCCTCCGCTTGGCCGTAACGGGTGCAGGCCACGGCCCAGATTTGATGTTAGCGATGGAAATTTTGGGCAAAAATGAAGTGATGACGCGTTTGGAAAAGGCATTGGACGTTTTACCAAAACCTTAGTATGCTCACCAATTACCACAGCCACAGTCATTATTGCGATGGCAAAGGCACACTCGAACAACAAGTACAAGGCGCGATAGCTCAGGGGCTTCGCGCCTTTGGGTTTTCGTCGCACTGCCCCGTTCCGTTTGAAAACAAATGGAGCATGAAAGCAGAGCGGTTGGGCGATTATTTGGCCGAAACAAAAGCTTTAAAAGTGAAGTATGAGGGACAAATAGAACTTTATACGGGCTTGGAAGTGGATTTTCTGCCAAGAATCTCCCCCCTTTCCTCTCCCCAGTTAGAGAGGGGAACTCCCTTTCCCTTAGAGGGGAAAGGGTTGGGGATAGGGGTTAAAAACTTCCCGATGCTCGACTACTGCGTAGGTTCGGTGCATTATGTAGGATTGAATCAATTTGGACAAGCTTGGGAAATAGACGGAAGTTCAGTAGAGTTTTTGGAATGTTTGGATACGCTGTATAATGGTGATATTCGGGTAGTTATTCAAAAATATTACAGTATCATTCGTCAAATGATAGAAACCGACCCTCCGCAGATAATGGGGCATTTGGATAAAATCAAAATGCATAACGCTGCTCGTGCGTTGTTTGAAGAATCGGAAAGTTGGTATGTAAAAGAGGTTGAGCAAACACTCCAAACCATTGCCGCATCGGGTATTATTGTCGAAATCAATACGCGCGGTAACTACAAAAGAGATTTGGATTTATATCCTTCGCCGTGGATTATCAAACGCATGAAAGAACTACAAATTCCGATTTGTATTAACTCCGACAGTCATCGCCCCGAAGAAATTACGGCTTCATTTCCATTAGCGTTTGATACTGCGCGGGCAGCAGGCTATACGCATCAACGGATTTTGTTGGAAGGCAAATGGCAAGATGTGGTCATTTAGTGCGTAAATGAATAGTTAAATGTGTAGGTTTTACCCCTTTCTTGGTACACCTCTACTACTTTCAAAGAAGTAGCAGTTAATTCCTGGATTTCCCATAACTGTTCACCAAGCGCACTATCTTTTATCTTGATTATCTTTTCAGATCCGTCAAACTCCCAAGTTCCTTGTGCATAAATTTGGGGGTCGGCTACATTGCATTTAGTAGCACCTTCCTCATGTGTAAATTTACCAGCCATCGTAAACACGCGAATGTCGTCTTGCCAACACGCAGGGGCTTTGTTCCAGTATTCTCCACTGAGAGGGTTTCCGTTACTAAATACGTCAAAATCAGGGGTAACTGAGCCTGCTATCCATTTCCAACTTTTACTGGTGAGCAATTCTGTTTTGGAGAGAGGTGTGGCTTCTTCTTTACACGCAATGCAAACAAGCGTTAGTAACATAACTAATAAAAAGGTCTTCATGCAAAGAGGATTTTGGAAATGAAACAGGAAAATACGAATCCCAAACTTCAAAACCTATTTTTATAAAACAAAACTCTGACCGCGCCTTGAATGCTGTCAGAGTTGTTTGTGATTAGTCTTCGGTTTCGAGTTCAAAAATCGCTTCTACGGGCTTTCCAAAATAGCTTGCAATCTTCATTGCCAATACAACCGAAGGGACGTACTTGGCGGCTTCGAGAGCATTGATGGTTTGGCGAGATACGCCTACAGCCTCGGCCAAATCGGCTTGCGTAATGCGTTTGATAGCTCGCTCTACGTGAATTGTATTTTTCATGCCTTGGTTCTCCTTTGTTCCAAATAAGGTTTTACATAGATAATCCAGTGAAAGCGAACTAAAAATACTAAGGGAGCAGTAAGCATATTCCAAGATAATACTAAGTAGAAACCCAATCCGTATGACAACCAAGCGGCCAATACAAAACCAATGAGGTGAATATAAAAACCCCATAAAAGTGATTCCAGTCGAACTTTCATAATCCACTCGTCGTCGGTACGCTCGCGAGAGAAGGCGACGAAAAAGAAACCAATGGCGGTAAGGGTCATTAGAAGTTCACCAGCAAAATCACTGTTTTCGTCAAATAAATCCTTTATCTCGATAGCTTTGATTGTTGTCCATTGAGAAAGA
>JBDHXS010000458.1:0-5848 GCA_039810845.1 Runella sp.
TTCTACCCATTCCAGCACCGCAGATTTTGATAAATAGTAAATTAACTCAAAATCAGGGATATCAGTAGAAAAGCGTTGAAAAGATTTGATTAGATTTTATTCGACATTGCTCTTTTACAAAATAGTACGTTCTTTGGTACCTATCGTATTTATTGGAAACCCTGACCAATACGATAGGTGCTTTTTTAAGTAATCAACCACCCTAATTTTTTTGTTTTACAAATCGTGCAAGAAACAACAGAAATATTTTGGCTTTGGCAGTTCCTAGGCCGATTACACCCTTTGGTAGTTCATTTTCCAGTCAGCTTGCTTTGTGTTGCTTTACTATTGGAAATCATAGGTTGGCGACGCAAGTCAACCGAATTGCGGGCTGGGATTACGGCCTTGGTGTGGATAGGAGCCATTAGCTCAGTTTTGGCAGTGGCGTTGGGATTACTCTTGGCCAATCAGGAGGAATATGGTGGAAATACCGTAACTATCCACCAATGGACTGGAATTGCCACAGTGGTTTTGGCGGGTGCTACCGTTTTCGCACTACGTACTCAACGAACTTCACTCTATAAAAGTCTACTTTTCGTCACTGTTGGTGGAGTCACTATAGCAGGCCACTATGGGGCTATGTTGACCCACGGAGACGGCTATCTCACAGAGGTGCTTCCTTTCAACAAAGAAAAAGGAGGAGAAAAGTCGGACGGAACAAATTTTACGTTTGCAAGTACGGGCAATCAGCCCCTGACGGACAAACAAATAGAAGACCTGAACATTGAAGTGAGGTCTATACTAGCCCATAACTGTTATAGCTGTCATGGAGAAGCCAAAACCAAAGGAGAACTACGACTGGACAAAAAAGATTTTATTTTTAAGGGTGGCGAAGATGGCCCCATTATAGAAGCAGGCCATCCCGAAAGGAGTGAAATAATTCGCAGAATTACTCTCCCAACAGGACACAAAGAAGCCATGCCAACCAAAGGAAAAAGATTGACCGAGAAAGAAGTGGCTGTTCTTGAATTTTGGATAAAACAAGGAGCTCCTTGGCCCAATGGCCCCGAAAAAAGCATTTATCGGGTAGCAGAATTGGCACCGCGCTTGCCAGAACTTCCACCCGCTACTGCTGAGTTCAGTAAACCGATAGACCGCTTAGTAAACAGCTACTTTCAAAAAAACAAAATTGCCTGGAAGAACGTAGTGGACGACCGTACTTATATTCGTCGGGTGTATTTGGATGTGGTAGGTTTGTTGCCTTCTCCTGAAAATATTCAGGTTTTTGTAGCCGATACACGTCCCGATAAACGAGAAATATTGGTGAGAAGTCTGCTTAATCGGAACGAAGATTACGCACAGCATTGGCTTACTTTTTGGAATGATGTTTTGCGAAATGACTACTCGGGAACGGGTTACATTACGGGAGGTCGCTTTAACATTACCAAATGGTTGTATGCTTCGTTGAAAACCAACAAACCTTACAATCAGTTTGTGAAAGAACTCATCAGCCCGACCAAGGAATCTCAGGGATTTGTTAAAGGAATCAAATGGCGGGGGACCATCAATGCGAGTCAACGCAATGAAATGCAGGCCGCCCAAAACGTAGCACAGGTATTTTTAGGGTTAAATCTCAAATGCGCTTCTTGTCACGATAGTTTTATCAGCGACTGGAAATTGGAAGATGCGTATGCATTCGCCAATGTTTTTGCCGATACCACCCTCGAAATACACCGTTGCGACAAACCCACAGGGAAATTGGCAGGGCGTGGTCTTTTATTTAAGGAATTAGGTACACTAAAAGAAACTCCCGTTACAGAAGAAAGATTGAAAGAATTGGCGGAGTTTTTGGTTCAACCCAAAGACGGTCGTCTTTATCGTACATTGGTCAATCGGGTGTGGGCGCAGCTAATGGGACGGGGTATTGTAGAACCAGTCGATGAAATGGACAGAGAACCTTGGAGTCAGGATTTACTGGATTGGTTGGCGTCTGATTTTGCCACCAATGGCTATGATATTAAGAAATTAATGTATGATATTCTAACCTCTAAAACATATCAACTTCCTTCCATCGGGATTAAAGATGCAGGTTTAGTAACAGCCCCCAACTTTGTATTTGAAGGAATGGTACGGCGGCGACTGACAGCAGAACAATTTGCCGATGCTGTTAGCGTAGCTTTCAACCCTATCTATAATGATTCGGCGATTGTGTTCAAACAATTGCCCGAAACCATTAAAAAAGAAATCCCTTTTACCCGCGCTTCTTTGGTAAAAAGAGATCCGTTTCTGACAGCATTAGGGCGACCCACCCGCGAGACAGTCAATACAAGCCGAAATTCGCAGGCCAATCTTTTGCAGGCGTTAGAATTGACCAATGGTACGAAATTTAACGAAGCCCTCAAAAACGGAGCCTTACGCTGGAAAGCCAAATACCCAACCTCCGATTTGTTAGTAAAAGAACTGTATAAAAAATCATTGGGGCGAGAACCATTACCCAAAGAATTGGCTGCTGCTCAAAAACTCATCGGAAAGACTCCTTCCACAGAAGGAATACAGGATTTGGTGTGGGCAATGACCTTACATCCTGAATTTCAGTTGATTTATTAGAATTTAACCTTCCCAAGGTTCTAAATCTTGGGAAGGTTTTACTATTACTGTACGATTTTTATATGAAAAATACGTGGAACAGAAGAGAATTTCTTCAAAAAACCAGTGCCGCAACGTTGGCAGCAATGGCGGCAAGTGCACCTATCCCAAGTTTGCTGACAGGTTGTAAAAGTAAAGCAATCGGGCAGACTGACGGTACTGCCGATACCGTGATTTTATTGTGGATGGCAGGCGGGATGGCGCATACCGAAACCTTTGACCCTAAACGCTATACCCCTTTTAAAACGGGAATGCAAGGAGATAGCGTACTAAGTACTTTTAAGCCCATCCCAACAGTGTTGGATGGTATCAATTTTTCTGAAGGGCTTCAATCCATTGGAAAAGTAATGGACAAAGGCACACTTATTCGGTCGTATGTAGCGGCAGATATGGGGCATATTCTGCATTCGCGCCATCAGTACCATTGGCATACGTGTTACGAACCACCTCAAACCGTAGCAGCGCCACATATCGGTGCTTGGATTGCCAAGGAATTAGGGCCCAAAAATCCCGTTATCCCAGCTTTCATTGACATTGGTCAACGATTTACGGTTGGTGAAGCCGAAGAGCTGAAAGCATTTCATACGGCAGGATTTTTGGGAAATGAATTTGGACCTTTTTTTATTCCTGACCCAAGTCAGGGCTTGGAAAGTGTGCGTCCACCCGTAGGAATGGATGCCAAACGTTTTGAACGCCGCAACCAATTGTACAATGACTTGGTCAGTAACAGTCCCATCGGTGAATTTGGCAGTGATTACCAAAAAGAATCGCTCAAACGCTCCATGGAACAGGCATATATGCTGCTCAATTCCCCCGAATCCAAAGCGTTCAATTTAAGTACCGAGCCCAAAGAAAGTTACGATATTTACAACACAGGTCGGTTTGGATTAGGTTGTCTTTTAGCACGCCGATTGACTGAGCAAGGAGCTCGTTTTATCAGCGTGACTACCGAATATGAGCCGTTTTTTGGCTGGGATACCCACGAAAACGGCCATACACGCTTGGAAGGCATGAAAAAAATGATTGATGGCCCAGTAGCTCAGCTTATTAAAGATTTGGATAAGTCGGGACATTTGGATCGTACGCTCATTATTCTGGCCAGCGAATTTAGCCGCGATATGATGGTTGAAGGCCGTCCTGAAGCCAAGGTGCAGGAGCAGGTAAAACAACCCGAAATTCTTTCAGAATTGAAATTCTACGGAATGCACCGCCATTTCACCGACGGTTGTTCGGTGTTGATGTTTGGGGGGGGAATCAAGAAAGGGTTTGTTTATGGGAAAACGGCTGATGAACGCCCTTGCAAAACCATCGAAAATCCAATAAAAATTGACGGGATTCACCAAACCATTTACCATGCCTTGGGAATACCACCTGATACGCAGTATGAAATTGAAAAACGTCCCTTTTATACAACGCCCGACGGCAAAGGAAAAGTAGTGATGGATTTATTAGCCTAATGGTTTGATATGAGGAAGTTACCCTATTATTTGTTGGGAATTTTTGCGATAATGGCGGGATACCTGCTATCCTGTAGAAATTCAACGACACAGGCCACCCAAGAGCAAATTCCCGATGTTGTCAGTTATAATTTTGACATCCGTCCTATCCTTTCAGACAAATGCCTGGCCTGTCATGGTCCTGATGCCAATAAAAGACAGGCAGGGTTGCGGCTCGATGACCCCGAAAGTGCTTTCAAAGCCCTGAAAGAACACCCAAGTGCTCATGCGTTGGTGGCGGGAAAACCGCAACAATCGGAAGTGTTTTTGCGCATTACAACTAAGGACACGAGTAAATTGATGCCACCGATTTCCTCTAATCTTAAACTTTCTTCTCATGAGATTGACCTCATTGAAAAGTGGATTAAGCAAGGGGCTAAATACGAAAAACACTGGGCGTTTGTCGCGCCTAAAAAGCCGGCACTTCCTGAAATAAAGGATAGGGAATGGCCCAAAAATGAGATTGATTATTTCATTCTGAGCAAACAGGAGCAAAGAGGTTTCAGTCCCAACGAAGAAGCTGACAAAGAACGGCTTCTGAAACGCATCAGTCTTGATTTATTGGGGCTTCCGCCCACCTTGAAAATGATGGATAGTTTTTTGGCGGATAAAAGCTCCAATGCCTACGAAAAAGTAGTGGATGAATTGCTCCAAAATCCTGCGTATGGTGAAAAAATGGCGGTTTATTGGCTGGATTTGGCTCGTTATGCCGATTCGCACGGCTATCAGGACGATGGTTATCGTACGCAGTGGCCTTGGCGGGATTGGGTGATTCATGCCTTAAACAAAAATATGCCTTACGACCAATTTACTACTTGGCAATTGGCGGGAGACTTACTTCCCAACAAAGATACTCCCTTGTATAAGGAGCAGCTTTTGGCAACGGGCTTTAACCGAAATCATAAAATTACGGAAGAAGGCGGGGTCATTCCCGAAGAGTACCGTATCAGCTATGTTACTGATCGAAATGATTTATTTGGAAAAGCATTTTTAGGGGTTACGTTGGAATGTGCCCACTGCCACGACCACAAATACGATCCCTTTTCGCAGAAAGAATATTATCAACTCTTCGCGTTTTTTAATAATGTGAAGGAAGTCGGGATTGAGTCCGTCATTGGCGGACCGGAAACGTATGCTAAGAAGCCTTTGATGGAAATCAGCAACGAGGACGTAAAAAACATTTTGACTTTTATTAATAAACCTGATACCAATCGCCTGATTGTTTCGGTGATGAGCGATTTGGATACGGCTCGTAAAACGCACATTCTACGACGCGGAGCCTACGATGCCCCAGGCGATGAAGTGCAACCCAATGCGCCCGGTTTTATCTTGCCATTCAGTAAAAATTATCCAAAAAACAGGCTTGGTCTGGCCATGTGGCTGTTTGACAAACAAAATCCGCTCACAGCTCGGGTTTTCGTTAACCAAATGTGGCAGGAGTTTTTCGGAAAAGGGATTGTCAAAACCTCGGGCGACTTTGGGATGCAGGGGGAATTGCCTTCCCATCCTCAATTATTGGACTGGTTGGCCGTGGATTTTATGGAGCATGGTTGGAATATCAAGCGGTTGGTAAAACAAATGGTGACTTCGGCCACCTATCGTCAATCGGCGGTAGTGCCCCCCGAAAAACTGTCCTCCGACCCCGATAATATTTTGTTGGCACGAGCACCTCGCTACCGCATCAATGCCGAATTTGTAAGAGATGTGGTATTGTCAAGCAGTGGGTT
>JBDHXS010000459.1:0-5842 GCA_039810845.1 Runella sp.
CCCAGGCACGAGCTTACGGCTGGTGTTGGGGCTGGTCGCTCGTAGTGTAAGCGTGCGGGTGCTTGGGTCAATCTTAGGCTCAACGGCATATACTGTGCCCGAAAACTTTTCGTCACCACTTTCGGTCGTAAAGGTAATGGAGGTTCCCTTACGAACCATATTAGCATATTTAGCAGGCACCGAAAAATCTAATTTTGCAGGATTGACGTTGGTGAGGGTGGCAATACGCGTGGCATTGTTGGTATAACTTCCTTCACTAACATAACGTAGTCCAATGGTTCCCTCAAAGGGGGCTTTTATAATTGTTTTAGCAATCTGCGCTTGAATATTTTCGATATCAGCATTCATACTGTTGAGATTGGTCAAGCTGATGTCGTAATCACGCTGGCTGATGGCTTCTTTTTCAAGGAGTCTTTTTTGGCGTTCTTCGTTTACTTCGGCCAGTTTTTTCTGGTATTGCAATTTTTGTAGTTGGGCTTGCAAATCAGCATCATTTATCCGAATCAATACTGTTCCCTTCTTTACATAATCTCCCTCACGAAAGTTGATAGACGTAATACGCCCTGCTATTTCACTACGAATTTCTACCTCTTCATTAGCAATAATGGTACCTGTTGATAGGATTTTTTCTTCCATTTTTTTGTTACTTATCACCATTATTTCGATAGGAGCAGCGCCTCCAGCTTTTGCTGCACCCGCCTTATTGGCTCCTCCATTTTTGCCTGCTTCTCCTTTTTCTTCTTTTTTTGCTACGTATTCTTTCAAACGCGGATAAAAAGCTAATCCAGTAATCAATAGAATCACAATAACTGTTAAAATAGATTTTATAGGCTTGCTCATTTGGTAAATTAGGAGTGAGTAGTTAAGGAGTAAGTGGTTGCCGCTGTGGTAGTCAATATAAAACCAGTAAGTTTCTTCAATCGTTCCTTGCAGCAAGGATAACCTCTTTACTCTTCATTTTACAGCATATTTAACAAAAAACGGACGAAGTTAATTTTACTAACGACGAAGTTGATTTTTGTGTCGGCTAACTGAAACAAAAAAGCGACGCCCTGAAGGCGTCGCTTTTTTGTAGGCTTTCCTAAGTATTAACTTATTTGCAGGCTTTTTTCATACTTTCTACTTGCTGCAAGCCCCAATTAGGTGCAATGGCCGAAGCAGGTTTAAAATTAGCAAACTTTTGAATAGCCGCCTCAATTTCGGGGCAGGCTTTTTCGGCACCACCGCCAAACTGAGCAGGTGTATTAAAAATCATCATTGCTTTTAGAGCATAAGCACGCGGGTTTTGGCCATTAATCTCTTTGGCTTTGGCAATGGCTCCCTCAAATATAGCTCCATATTGCATCCAACGTGCTGGGCCATCTACCGAAATACGCATCATGGCAACCTGGGCTTTTAATACTTCCAATTCGTCGGGAGCAGTTACCTTTTGTTTTGTCAATTTTTCAATAAACGAATCGGCTTTATCAAGGTACTGGTCTATGCTTGTGGCTTCTTTCTGTTCTATCGCCATCAAAGTGTAGGTCAATGCCGCATAATAGTTGGCCAACCACTCATTGCTTTCAGAATTAGCAATTCTTTCAAATTTATTGGCTACATCTTGCATAGAAGCAGGCGTTTTGGCCTTTCCCATCTCAGAGAGCGTTTCTCCCATTGCTTGCATAAAACGCTCATTATCGTTGGCCATTACCTCCGTTAAGGCGAAGAAAAAAGTAATTGTTAAAAGTAGATTTTTCATGGTTCGCTATTTTTTATGTTTGAAAATTGGTTCTCTGTTTTGATATTTCAAAAGTATAAGGGTAATGAATCTAAACGAGTGCTTTTCTGACGAAGCATTGAATTTGAAGAGCAAACTGTAGAAATAGCAGAGTGATTAATTTTTCCGCATATCTTCTGGTAACACCTTCTTTTTTGAAATTGTGATATAAGTGCCTAACAAGATCATCCGATTGGCAGCAGGCCGCACCTCCATTCGAGTTTTACCATCGGCTGAATAGTTGTAATTATAAATATTGGGTGTACCCAGTATATTATCGACCGATAAATACACCACCATAAAATTCCCTTTGAGGTTAGTCAGGTAATTGATCCAAAGGCTGGTATTATGCACATTGGGGGTGCGCTCAGCCAAAAAGTGGGAGTTATTAGGATTATAATAAGGTCGGCCGCTCGTAAAAGAGTAGGTCACCGAAACAGTCATCATGGGTTTGGCAATAAAATGCTTATAAACAACATTTAGGTTGTGATTGGAAACAAAAGTGGGTTGTGCTTCGGTCAAGTAATTACCAAACAGCCGCTTGGAGTCGCAAAAGCTATAATTAAACCAAAAATCTCCGTTTTTTAGGGTTTTGCTATCTCTAAAAAACAAATCAATTCCTTGAGCAAATCCATAGCCTGAATTATCAGCTTTACCATTAGGGAAACGGCGAGGATTAGCGTCAAAATAGCCCACTTGATTAGGATATTCGCGCACCAAATTATCGTATTTTTTGTAATACCCTTCAATTCTAAAAGTACGTTTGTTCTTAATAAGTTGGTAGTTCAACACTGCATGGGTCGCGTTCTCAAATTGGAGGTCTTTATTGTAGAAGTAATATTGATAATCAGGTGTTTGGTAAAACTTGCCACCTGCCACTGACACCTGCGAGTAAGTTCCTGTTTTGTAGGCCAACGAAAACCGTGGTGCCGTATTGAAACCCGAAGCCAACGACGAATATTCACTACGCAAACCAATCCTGCCTGCTAATTTTCGAGTAATGTAAAAATCAGATTCGGCAAACAATGCCCCATAGCTGTCTGTTTTTAAGAAATTTGATTTCTTCCTGTCTTTCTCAATCATCAAATCATACTGAGCAAAATGCCCCTCGGTACCAATGGTAAGGCTATTGTTGCCCTCAAATGAGCGCACAAATACCGCACGAGCTTGGGACCGTTGTTCGGTTCTTCCCATTTTTACAGCATCAATCTGCAAGTTGTCTAAGTTGTAAGAATACGAGACTCCCGACTTCATAGCCCACTTGGCATTAGCATCTAACGCATTTTGGTAGGTACTGGTAATAAGCAGATTGTCATTTTTTATCCCAAACTCAGAAAGGTTATTGTCATTTTCAATATTATTAAACCTCAGCCCTGAGGCACTTTTGCCATAAACTGCATCAAACTTGAAACTTTCGGCAGCCGACGGTTTGAGACGATACGAAGTAGAAAGATTCAGCTGACGAGGAATTTTTACCCAATCTAAATTTTGAGGATAAACCGAAAACAAAGGAGTGAGATTATTGTAAGCCACAGTTCCATTGATGGAATGGTTATCCGTAAGTTGCGTATATCCCGCGGACAATTGCGCCAAATTGGCATTAACTACATAGCCCGATTCTGAAGCTAAATCGGTGGTATTCATTTGTAAAACAGCCGATAGCGCTTGGCCGTATTGAGCCGAATAGCCGCCCGTCGAAAAAGCAGTTCCCTTAAACTGAAAAGGAGAGAAACGAGAGCGTGAGGCTACATCAGGAGATGGGGTATTAAAGGCATTTTGTACCGTAAGACCATCTATTAATATTTTGGATTCTTGCGCCGAACCACCGCGTACAAATAGCCCCGTGGACTCGCCATTGCGTTGAGTACCTGGCGTAAGGAGGGTCATGGTTTGGGTTATATCTGCCCCGCCACCAGCGGTAGTTACAATGTCAATGGGTTTGATAAGAGTTGTTTTTTTCTCGTCCGATGCCTCAAAAGTGCCTGCCGTTACAGTTACGGTATTGAGTTCATTGGCAGTCTCTTTCATTTTAAAAATGAGCATAATTTCACCTCCGTTAAGCATTGCTTTTTGCTGATTTGTTTCATAGCCAATAAACGAACAAGCGATAAGCTGCTCGCCTTTTGCTGAGGTTTGAAATTGGAATAAACCTTCTGCATCGGAACTGGCACCGTCGTAAAAGCCTTTCAAGGATACATTTGCTCTGGGCAATCCTTTACCTTTTTCGTCTAAGACTTTACCTTTGATGGTAGATTGTCCAAAGGCAGTGGTAGCAAATAGTAAGATATTGAAGTACAATAAATGAGTAATTGTTTTCATGCTTGTTGTTATTGAATAGCACAAAACAAGCTATCAAAGACGTTGCGTAGAACCATTTTCTGACGAAGCACCTTATATTGGGAGTGAATAGTGATAAATGCAGATATAAATGAGATGTAAAAACAAAAAAGCGACGCTTTGAAGGGCGTCGCTTTCATTTATTGATAATTCAAAATTATTTTAAATCAATACGATAACCGATGCGGCGGTAGTTTTCGGCTGGTTTTATGGTACTGCTTCCGTCTAATTTTAAAACCAAAATAGCGGTTCTACCTGCCGTAGCTCCTGGATTAAGTACATTGAAGCGGGCAAATGAAAAGCTGGTATCAGCTTTGAAGGTAAATTTACCTCCGTTGAGGTTAAAGTGTACTCCCTCAACTGCCCGGATGGTTGTCGCATTCAGCAGTTTTGATACAGCGGTATCTATGCTGAAACTCATTTCTTCGCCAGTCTTGAAGTGAGTGCCTACCAAATTTACCTGTGCTGCTACCGTACCAGCAGTACGGGTGATGTTGACAATGGGAAAGGTGAAACCTGCGGCGGGGGTACTACGAACTGCCGTCTCAAATTCAACTAATTTATATTCGTCAAATGTCCTATCAATGTCTTTAAAGCAACCAGCTAATCCTAAGCCAATTGTCATAATCGTTACAAACAGAAATGATTTTTTCATGATTAATATCCAGTGTTTTGTTTCATTTTTGGGTTGGCCTGCACTTCACTCAACGGAAGCGGAGCTAAAACGCGGTAGTCGCCATAAGGCAGATTGCCAGTTGACTTGATAACATCCATTCCAAGGCGTTTGAGGTCGAACCAGCGGTGACCTTCAAATGCCAACTCTAACTGGCGTTGCAGCATGACTTCTGCAATAATCTGCGGAGCTGTTTGATTTACAAGGGCTGTCAGACCTGCACGAGTACGAATCCTATTGATATCGGCCAAGGCAGCGGCCAAATCTTTATTGCTGCGGGCTAAGGCTTCAGCTCGAATGATATATAATTCCGAAACTCTGATTACAGGTATGTTGTCCATATAGAGAACACCCGTCTTTCCCAAAAACTTAGTACATTCCGTCACAACAGTATTCCCTCTGTTAAGCCCATCTTGATACAATTGGCGGCGCACGTCGCCCGTAGCGTGCAAACCAAGCAAGGCGGCAGTGGGAACAACCGCTCCCCAACCGCTTGCAGGAGGTAGAGGTGTGGGGCGGACCGTTCCCAACACGGTAGCTTCCGCTACCGAAGCCATAGATGAATAGGCCGATTGCAACGCGTCGTTAACGCCGAGTGATTCCTGACGGGTCTGGTACAATACTTCAAAAATAGACTCGGGATGACTACTTGCACGCCACGATGAAACGTACTCATTTGTGGGTACAAAACGCCCTACCCCTGCGGCAATAGCGTCCGTTGCATACTTAACAGCGTTATCCCAATCGCCGTTATAGAGAGCCACGCGGGCAAATAATGCTTGAGCTGCCGCTTTGGTAGCCCGGTTGGGAGCACCCGTTGCTGGGGCTTTGGCTACTGCATCAGTCAAATCTTTATAAATCTGCTCATATACCTCTTTGACCGAGGCACGGGCAGGATACTGAACGTCAGTGGGTGAGTTGACCCCCGTAAGCATCAATGGAACACCTCCTTGGTCTTGAGCTGCTATGATAGCCTGAGGATCAAAAGCATACACGCGGGCTAAATTGAAATACAGCAACGCACGCAAAAATTTGACTTCACCTTCAATGGCATCTTTTTGGGCTTGCGTAAAACA
>JBDHXS010000460.1:0-5841 GCA_039810845.1 Runella sp.
CCTCCCCGATCTCCAGCACTCGATACGGAATCTGGTGCTGGAGAGCATATTTTTCAAATGCCGCAGGGTCTTCTGTATTGAATTCAAACATATTATAGTGATGCGGAATCACGAGTTTTGCTCCAATTTCTTTTCCTAATCGGACCGCTTCTTCTGCATTTAGATTTCCGGCTACTCGTCGTTCAGGCTTGTTGCCATTGATAGGTAAAAATGCTACGTCCACCGCAAAAGGTTTTAAAATATCAACAATGTCATCGTACCAGAGCGTATCTCCTGAGTGATAAACGCGATAGCCACCAAATTCAGCTACAAACCCCATATATCTGCATCTGCCCACTTCATCACGTTCTAAGGAATTATGAGCAGCAGGAACTCCGTATATTTTAAACCCTGCCACTTCTACATTTTCCCCATCGTTAAGTCCTGTTGGAAATTCAAATGCACACTGAAGACGGTTGCACACAAAGACTCGATTGGCTTCGGGAATAATCAATTGGACATCAGGATTTGCCCTCAATAACGGTAAGAGGGTATCCGCATCCAAATGATCGGTGTGGTTGTGAGAAGAAGTAACGACATCAATCATGTCCAGCAAAGAAGGGTCTATGGCTTTTTCACTCATGCGCACGTGTGGCTTATCAGTTTGGGCATACTTGATACTGAGCGAATCTGACAAATAAGGGTCGAACAATAAGTGTTTTCCTTGCCATTGAATCAAAAAACCACTTTGCCCTAACCACCAAATCCGAAAGCCTTCCGTGAGTTGTGCTTGAGACTGTATGTTTTTGAGAAGAGCTTCGTCTTTTTGGAAAGCGGAAATGAGTGCCATCAGAAATCAAGAAAAAAATTGACATATAAAGCAAAGAAAACCCATATTCAGCTATTTTCTTTGCTTTTTTGCAAAAGAATAGCCAAAAAATCATCAATAAATAGATGGAATCCCTTTCTTGACAATTATCTATCTAAATTGACGTTGAGTTATAAAATTAAAAATCGCGTATGATTCGTTTCAGGGTATTGGTATTTGTTTGTTCAGTAATGACTATTTGTGCGGCTCAAGCACAAGATTTTGATCGTTTTTCGCTCAATCTTGCAGTAGGAAAGAGCCTTTCGGTACGGGAGTTAGCAACCAAGGTTTTTGGAGAAACACGTGGCGAACTGGCTGGGGATGGTGTAGGAGGGCAGGTGATAGCGACCTATTATCCTACGCGCAGGCTGGGGATTGCCCTTCGCGGCTCATACAATCAAAATAAAACCCGTGAGGAGGGCATACAATCCATAGCCCTTAAGCAGTACAATGTGGTCAATCCTGTTGTTGAGTCAGCAGAAGATTGGAATGTGGCGAGTGCGATGATTGGTCCAAGTTTACGTTTAGGTGGAGAGAGATTGGGGCTTGAGGGAAGGCTGTTGATAGGATATGCCATCGTGAATAGTCCTACTTTTATCACCACAGGTCGTTTCCAAACTTACGATATTCGTATCCAAACCCTAAGTCAAAAAGCTTCTGATTTGGCCTATGGCGCAGGTGCTACACTCAATATTGGTATTTCGGGGGGGATTGCTTTGGTGATAAATGCCGATGCAAGCTTGATTAGTACCACCTTTAAAAATGTAAGCAATCAAGTAACGACATCAGGTTTTCCTGCCCTAAATCAGTTGGTTGATATTGACCAAAACGTAGGAGTCGTTAATGTAACGGGAGGTTTGCGTTTTTCTTTCTAATTTTTTAATCAATTTCCTGCTAATTTTGTTGTCTTATTAGAGCCGATGAGAGATAATCACTCGTCGGCCTTTTGTTGTTTTATATTGATTCCCCAATGCTTTCTACCCAAGATTTTCTTCAACTGTATTCGAGCGATAGTTTCGTTCAACTCATTGTTAATCAGATTTCAGGCCAACAGCCTCGTGTACAGGTAAAAGGCTTAGCAGGAAGTTTGGACGCGGTATTGGCAGCGGCGGTCTATCAAAATTTGCCTCGGTTGAATCTATTTGTTACCAATGACCGCGAAGAAGCGGCGTACCTTCAAAATGATTTACAAAATCTCTTAAATCGAGAAATATTATACTACCCAACTTCTTATAAACGCCCCTATCACTATGAAGAAATAGAGAATGCCAACGTGTTGATGCGGGCTGAGATTTTGAATAAGCTCAACGTGACAGCAGCAGATAATCTACTGATTGTCACCTACCCAGAGGCATTGTTTGAAAAAGTAATCAATAAGCGCTCGTTGTTGTCAAACACGTTTACCGTCAAAGTTGGCGAACGTTTGGATGCACAGTTTTTGCGAGAATTTCTGTTGGGCTATGATTTTGAAATCAACGATTTTGTCTATGAAGCAGGACAGTTTTCCGTTCGTGGAGGGATTATTGATGTGTTTTCTTACGCAAGTGAGCATCCTTACCGAATCGAACTTTTTGGCGACGAAGTAGAAAGTATTCGTTCATTCAATCCCGATACGCAGTTGTCAGTGGAAAGCGTCAAACAGGTCAATATCATCCCCGATATTCAAAGCAAGCTCACCTTAGAAACTCGTGAGTCATTTTTGAACTTTTTGCCTTCCAATGCGTTGCTGTGGTTTAAAGACGTAGAACTTACGTTGGAAGTCATTGAGCAGTGTTTTGAAAAAGCCGAAGAAGCTTTTGTGAATGTAAAAAGTGGTGATATACAACTGGTTGCTGACCCCAGCGAGATATTTGAAACACGGCGGGGATTTTTAAATCAAATCAAGAATTTTAAGACAGTCGAGTTTGGTAAGCGGTTTTATTTTAAAATGAGTAGTGAGCAATCAGGAGCGAGTGGTGAGAATAAAACGCAACCCATTATTCATATTTCTAAACCACAACCCTCTTTCAATAAAGATTTCAAACGTCTGATTGATGATTTGGGGGAGCGGCAACAGCAGGGATTTACCAACGTTATCGTGGCCGAATCGTCCAAGCAACTGGAACGATTAGAGAAGATTTTTGATGAATTGGATCCTTACGTCAAGTTTCGGCCCATGAACATCTCATTGCGGGAAGGGTTTGTGGACGAACAACTCAAAATCGCTTGCTATACCGACCATCAAATCTTTTCGCGTTTTCATAAATACCATATCAAAGAAAAGTTCAGTAAATCGAAGGCACTCACTTTAAAGGAGTTAAAATCACTCAAGGCGGGTGATTTTGTGACGCACGTGGACTACGGCATCGGGCGATTTGCAGGTCTGGAAAAAGTGGATGTGGGTGGAAGAGAACAGGAAGCCATTCGGTTGATTTATCGCGACAATGATATTTTGTTCGTTAGTATCCACAGCCTGCACAAAATTGCCAAATACACGGGCAAAGAAGGTGCTGTGGTAACCATGAGCAAGTTGGGCTCACCCGAATGGGAGAATAAAAAATCAAAAGTTAAACGCCAACTCAAAGACATTGCACAGGAACTGATTGCACTTTATGCCAAGCGCCGTTCGGCCAATGGTTTTGCTTTTTCGCGAGATACATATCTACAAGCAGAGTTGGAGTCCTCTTTTCTTTACGAAGATACACCCGACCAAGCCAAATCTACGGCAGATGTAAAAGACGACATGGAAAAGCCCAATCCCATGGATCGTTTGGTATGTGGTGATGTGGGATTTGGTAAAACTGAAGTGGCCATTCGAGCGGCGTTTAAGGCCGTTACCGACAGCAAACAGGTGGCCGTTTTGGTGCCGACCACGATTCTGGCAATGCAACATTACAAAACCTTCAGCGAACGTTTGGCCGATTTTCCTGCTAGAGTAGAATACATCAACCGTTTTAAGTCTGAAAAACAAATCAAAGAAATCCTCAAAGACGTCGAATCAGGGCGTATTGACATTTTGATTGGCACGCATCGAATCGTGAATAAAGACATCAAATTCAAGGACTTAGGGCTCTTGGTCATTGATGAAGAACAAAAATTTGGCGTCAAAGTCAAAGATCGTCTCAAAGAAATGCGTGTTAATATTGACGTATTGACACTGACCGCCACACCCATTCCGCGTACGCTACACTTCTCGCTTATGGGTGCCCGCGACTTGTCGGTCATTGCTACACCTCCGCCCAATCGCCAGCCAGTCACGACCGAAGTACAGGTATTCAGCGAAGTATTTATCAGAGATGCCATCAGCTATGAATTGAATAGAGGAGGTCAGGTGTTTTTTGTCCACAATCGGGTCAATGACATTGATTCGATTGGTAATATCATTCTGAAATTGGTTCCAGAAGCTCGCATTGGCGTGGCACATGGGCAAATGGAGGGTGATAAGCTGGAGAAAGTGATGATGAAGTTCATTGAAGGCGAATATGACGTGTTAGTCAGTACCAATATCATCGAATCAGGAATTGATATTCCCAATGCCAATACCATCATCATCAATTCGGCCCACTATTTCGGCATGTCGGACCTGCACCAAATGCGCGGGCGCGTAGGCCGATCTAATCGAAAAGCCTTCTGCTATTTATTAACTCCACCGCTTTCGCACCTTACTTCTGACGCGCGCAAGCGATTGCAAACGCTGGAAGAATTCTCTGAATTGGGCGACGGATTTAAAGTAGCGATGCGCGACCTAGACATCCGTGGTGCGGGAAACCTGCTCGGAGCCGAGCAAAGCGGCTTTGTCAATGACTTGGGCTACGAGATGTATCACAAGATTCTGGATGAGGCAGTGCAAGAATTAAAGCAGACTACTTTTAAAGATTTATTCGATTTGGGAGAGGCCGTTGAGGTCATTCGAACCGACTGCCAGATAGAGACAGATTTGGCTATTTTGATTCCAGACTACTATGTAAAAAATATTTCTGAACGTTTGTCGTTATATACTCGTCTGGACAACATCGAAAGTGAAAATGAGTTACGTGCGTTTGGCGATGAGGTTGCAGACCGCTTCGGCCCCCTCCCTGAGGAAGTGAAAGGGCTATTAGAGATGGTAAAAATCAGGTGGATGGCCGAAGCGCTTTTTATGGAAAAATTGACTCTCAAGAACAATACCCTCAAGTGCTATATCGTCACAACGGGTAATGACGCCTTCTTCCAATCCAACAAATTTGGCCATGTGCTCGCTCATATTCAGCGAAACCCCCGCCGTTTTGCCTTAAAAGACCTCAAAAATAAATTGTTATTGACTTGTTCTGACATAAAGGATTTGGTGGCCTTACGTACAATTTTGCAGGAACTAACGATTTGACTAAGTATTCGCACCAGTGGCTTGCCACTTACATAATTTTCTTGAAGTGAGAAAAGCGTTTGCAATATGGCAAACGCTCTTTTTATGTTGGAATCGGAGTATCTTTCAGAACACTCCGAATAACGGGGCAGTTTAGTTAAAGTTAATTCATATAAAATATGGCATATACTGGAGGTGAATTAAATGAATTAAATGGGAAAATGGGCATTTCAAATCCAAGTGCAAGTGTACCTGTTATGAAATTAATCAAAACACATAACCCTAAAAGTAGAGATGCTTTAGTCCAACTCATTGAGTACCATAAAACAAATAAGTGTTCATGTGGTATTATTAGTACTGGTACAGTAAGGGAGTTTGGAGAGCGGTTGTATGAATCTCAAAAAAAATATTGGGGGGAATACAAATATTCACTTGAACAATGTATTCAATGGGAATATGATTTGTTTGTTGTTCAATCATTAAAGGGTGGAATAATAGAAAAAAAAGCGATTAAATTATTACAACAATCGCTCAGTAATCATATTATAGAAGAGGCACAAGGTTATTTAGATGACGAACTTAGGATTGACTTAATTGTCTATGATACGAATAGAAAAATAGTAGGTTGTGTTCAAGTAATACTAAAAACATTTAATAGACCTCTTTCTTAATT
>JBDHXS010000461.1:0-5834 GCA_039810845.1 Runella sp.
TCAACACAGGCGTAGCTTCCCGACAGTGGCCACAATCTGGATCGTAAAAAAATACGATGTTGTACTTGGATTTTAAGTCAGCAAGGGAGCGGAGATTTCCCAAAGTATCGGTCAAGGCGAGTGCGGGCATGGTTTTGCCAACCAGTAGTGGTTTTAGCGTATTGACTTTGGTACGGATGTTTTGAACGGTACTGGAGTCTGTGATAGGCATGATGCCACCGAGGTAGTATTTTTCAGCCAGATGAACAAATACAGCATCACCGCCAAGGGTATTTGGGCTTTCGGCTTGGTTGGTTAGGTACCAGATACAATAGGCTTGTAATTCTTTACTACCGCCTTTGAGTGCTTTCTCGATTACAAAATCGGCTGATTGAATGAGCGAATCGGGGTCTTGAAAGGTCAATTCTTGAATATATCGGTCAAGTTTGCGCTGAAGGGCAGGTGTGCGTACGAGCCGCTCTTCCGAAAAATCAAAATTATCCCAGAAATGTGCTTTATAATAGCGAAATAGCCAAGCTGAATCCGGTCGCCCATCAGGGCGTTTGGGGGGAGTAGGAAGCTGAATTTCGGCACTTGCTGCCAGAATTTTGCCTGTTAAAGTGTTGTTGTTTTCTTTGACAAATTGCTGATAATAGTCCATGATTTGCCTCCTAACACCATTGATTTTGGTTTGGGTCATCAAATCTTGGTGGAATTTCTGCTGAGTTTGGAGGAAGCCTATTTCGTTGGAATAACCCAGTATTTGTTTTTGGTACTTATAAAACCGTTCACTGTCGGGTGAGCCTTCTACCTGCATATTGCCAACAATGCTACTGGTATCGGTGTTGAAAGTGAAATATTGCTCATTCCCAATGACCAATTCCATCAGTCGGCGTTTGTTGGGTAATAGAAGCATATAAAGCCCTTGAGGAAGGGATTTATCTCCGCTAAAAACCAATGTGCCGTTACCATCGGCAACGGCAGTATCTTTGGTGATGTATTGACTGGCCCCGAAATAATGTACTAACGTAAAAACTTCAGGTTTAATTCCTTTAATAGTGCCTTTAATCTGGTAACCGTTTTGCGCCCAAGCGGCCGTAACAATAAAAAAAGCGATGAAAAGAGAAGTTATTTTTCTCATTTTGTTCAACAGATTTTAATTGGTTGGAAGGAGCGAGCCTTCCAACTACTGCCGACTGTTGGCCGTTGGGCTCGCTTTACGCTCCATTGAGATGCGTTTTTTATAGACATTCAAAAATGGTTCCAAATCTTCTACTCCAATCCTGCGAGCGATAATTTTTTTGTTTTTATCCAACACATAGATAGTAGGTGTTGAAAATGTATCGTAATCGTTGCGATAAACTACTTGACGAGAGGCGACTAAACCGTAGCTGTTGATGAGGTTTTCGAGTTTGAATTCTTTGACGAATTTTCGCCAATCTTCTTCACTACCATCAATGGCAATGGTCATGATTTCGACCCCTTGAGCGTGTAATTTATCTTGTAAAACTTTTAATTTGGGAGCCGATTCGCGGCAGTGACCACAAGTAGGGGAGTAAAAAAAGACGATTTGATATTCGGCCTTGATACCATGAATATAATCGAGGCGTTCGGGGTTGCGGTAGCTCATTACGCCTATATCAGGAATGATCTTATTGACAAGGAGTGGTTTTAAGACTTTGATGCGGTCGGAAATACTTCTTATGGTCGAGGTATCTGATACAGGCATAATGCCTGTTAGGTAATATTTTTCGCCCATGTGAACAAAAAGGCCTTCGGTTCCAACGACTTTGGTATTCTCGTATTGATTAGTGATATACCAAATGCAGTAAGAAATAACGTCTCTTTGTTTTCCTTGAATCGCTTTATTGACTACAAAGTCGGCCTCTTTAACGAGCGAATCTTCGAGCTGAATGGTAAGGTCTTTAATATAACGTTCTAACTTTTGGTGTAAAAAAGGCGTCTGAATCATTCGAGCATCCGCAAAGTCGAAGTTGTCCCAATAGTGGCTTTTGTAGTAATTAAAGACCCAAGCAGAATCCGTTTTTCCGTTTGGCAATTTTGGAGCAGGCGGAATTTCAGGATCAGCCGAAGCTTTGAAAAGTTTGACAGTAAATGAGCCTTCATTTTCTTTCATGAAGGTATCGTAAAAATTTTTGCGTTGCTCTTGCAAATCTTTCACCCGTTTGTCAGTATCGGCTACTTTTTGGGCCTTTAGTCGTTGATATTCGTCTTCTTTTCCCCTCATAAATCGTTGAAATTCATAGAAAAGCTCATTGTCGCGACTACCTGTAATTTTGCTACTTCCAATCATATCTGTGGTATCGGCACTGAAGCTAAAAGATTGGTCATCAGTAAGTAAAATCCTGAACAATGTTTTTCGGTCTGGAAGAACGACTTCGTAAATGCCACCCAGTAAAGGCTTTGACCCTTCAAATACGAAGTGGCCGTTGGCATCGGCTTGGGCGGTGTCTTTGGCATAAATTTGGGTAGCGTAGTAATTTGCCAGAATGCAGCTACCTCCCGAAAGGCCCTTTATTTGACCTTCGATGCGGTATCCTTCTTGTGCGAAAATACGGCTACTAACACAAACTATGAGGAAGAAAAGGGTACTGTTGAATTTCATCGTGTTGTACTTTTTTTATGACTCCAAAATTAGCGTATTTATTTTTAGTTAATTAAACGAATTTTTCACGTTTTTAGCGTTCGATTTACCAAACAGCTATATGTTTTATATTCTTTCCAAAACTTTTGATGTTTTATTGATGCCCTTAACGATGGCCTTTATTGCTATCATTTATGCTACAATTATCAAAAACCGTACCCGAAGCCGCTGGATTATTGGTGCTTCGTTGCTTATGTTGTATTTGGTTAGTAATCCAATATTAGTAGATGTTTTATTAAAATGGTGGGAACCTGTCAATTACCGAACAGATACGACCTACGAGGTTGGAGCTGTGCTAACAGGCGGAATGACTAAGCGATATGATTATACCTCGAAGCACGTTTGGCATGGCAAAAGCGGAGATCGTGCAGTACAGGCATTTGAGTTGTATAAAAAAGGAAAAATCAAAAAGATAATTATTAGTGGAGGAGAGCGGTCGTTTTTTGGTGGAAAAAATAATACTTCTGAGAACGATGGTATTCGTCAATATTTAATTGATTCTGGGGTTCGAGCTGAGGATATCATTCAAGAACCTAATGCGAGAAATACCCGAGATAATGCCGTAAACACAGCAAAAATCTTAAAAGAGCAATTCAAAACCAATAAATGTATTGTGATTACGTCTGCTTTTCATATTCCTCGTGCTATGGGTTGTTTTGAGAAAGCAGGGGTGCAACCTTTGGCATTTCCAGCGCATTATTTGCAAGAAAACCATGATTTTTGGGTAGATAAGCTTTTCCCATCCGAAGAAGCTTTAGTAGCTTTCTATTACGTTTGGCACGAGATGGTTGGCTTTGCTACCTACAAAGTAATGGGGTATATTTAACTTTTACATCTGACAGAACTGAAATTCTGCCAGATGTAAAGTGTTTTTATGTACTCAATATTTTTACCATGCGTAGCATATCTTCGTTGATAGGCTTTGGTAAGCGAATCGTATCTTTAAAAGGAGTATAAATAATTTCATTGTTGACGATGCCTACCATTACATTCTGAAGGTTATTCATTAAGCCTTCGACCGCGCCGAGACCTAAACGGCTGGCTAGAATGCGGTCATAAGCAGTTGGAATCCCGCCTCGCTGAATATGGCCAAGCGTAGTGACCCGAATGTCAATATCAACCTCTACTCGCTTCTTGATTTTTTCAGCTACCTGGGCAGCATTGCCTTCCTCGTCGCCTTCGGCTACTACAATAATAGAAGAAGATTTAGAGCGATTCCAGCCTTGTTTGAGGGTTTCGACAACTTCGGATATAGGAGTTAGCACTTCGGGTACCATCACGATTTCGGCACCCCCAGCAATTCCCGATTGGATGGCGATGTAACCCGAATCGCGCCCCATCACTTCGATAAAAAATACCCGGTCGTGTGAGTCGGCAGTATCGCGAATTTTATCAATGGCTTCGAGGGCAGTATTGACTGCGGTGTCATAACCAATGGTGTAATCAGTGCCGTAGAGGTCATTATCTATCGTTCCAGGTGCTCCAACAGTGGGTATGCCATACTCGTCAAAGAAAATAGTAGCACCAGTAAATGTTCCGTTTCCGCCAATAGCGACAAGCCCTTCAATTCCAAATTTTTGGAGCTGGTCATTCGCTTTTTGACGGCCTTCTTTTGTCATAAATTCTTTACTTCTCGCAGACTTGAGAATGGTGCCGCCGCGTTGGATAATATTACTGACGGAGTGAGAAGTCATCTGATAAATATCACCAGCGATCATGCCATTGTAACCGCGACGAATGCCGTAAACTTCAATACCGTAATACATTGCACTGCGTACAACGGCGCGGATACAAGCGTTCATACCGGGGGCGTCACCGCCTGAGGTAAAAACTGCAATTTTTTTAATCATAAGTTAGGTATTAAGGTGGTTTTTTATTTCAGTAGCAAATCAAACTTATATTATTGCTTTCTACATCAAACACACAAATTTATTTTCTATTTCGATGAAATACCGAATATTTTGAAATTTTCTTGAAAATTTAACCCAATTTAAAATAGGACGTACTTTTGATAAAAACGGATTGGACCTTTGTATCTTATTGTTTTTGAGGGATTATTGCTAGCTTCTCAACTAAAACTTTTTGGGAATTAAACCAACCCAATCTGTAAAATTACTACTTTTGCCCACGTGATATAAACTTTAAATTATGTTTAGAACGATTGCCAAATTGCCTATTATCGGTCGGTTAGTATTGATGGTTTACCGGATTAGAGTAGGATTGAATTTTGTATTGACTACCGTTGGAAGATATATTAAGTGGCTGTTCGTATCTAAAGAGACAACAAACCTTACCTACGACTTACGGGACGATAATTTGATTTATTTGGGGCATTTTGTTGCTGCTGTGACAGGCAAAACCTACCAAGAAGTAGATTCCTTCTTTAAAGAAATCTTAGAAGATCCATTTTTTTATAAGCACGTGCAGGATTTGTATCAACACGGAGCCGACGCTTTTAAGTCAGATAAAGAGGTTCGTCTCGCTCGTCGGTTGGGTTGGTACGCTATTGTCCGAATGAATAAACCCAGATTAGTGATTGAAACAGGAGTAGATAAAGGATTGGGGAGTTGTGTAATTGCAGCTGCGCTATTGCGCAACCGAGAAGAGGGATTTGAGGGTTCTTACTACGGTACAGATATAAATCCGAGTGCTGGTTTTTTATTTAAAGCCCCTTATAATCAGATTGGTAAGATTCTTTATGGGGATTCTATTGAATCTTTGAAGAAGATACACGAACCCATTGATGTATTTATCAATGATAGCGACCATTCTGAAAATTACGAAGCAGAAGAATACGAAACAATTAAGAATCAATTGAGTGCCAATTCCTACGTTATCGCTGACAATGCGCATTGCAATACCAAACTTCACGAATTTGCTTTAAAAACAGGTCGTAAATTTCTTTATTTTCAGGAAGTTCCTAAAAACCATTGGTATCTTGGCGCAAGTATTGCAGTGGCGTATGGTAAAGAGTCATAAGGTGTAACTATTCTAAAAACTTAATTTCCCCCTTAGATATAGGGGTTTTTTATTGAAATGAAAAAAGCAATAAATCTTAAATCACTGTTACCACACTTGTGGTTGTCTTGGGCTTTGCGGTTCTATCGTGGGGATACATGAGTCCAGTATTGAAAGGAAAAGTTTTGATTCAAAATGACCCTGTTCAGACCGCAGGGGCTGCTCACGAGGT
>JBDHXS010000462.1:0-5831 GCA_039810845.1 Runella sp.
TTGGCCTCCAAAATCACACTTACCTTTGTGATATGTTTAAAATACTACCACTCCTATTGCTGTTGTCGGTCGGGGGCTTTGCTCAAAGCCCGAGTGTAGCCCCCATGCCATTGGTTGGTTCAGTACAAGTTGAGGCAAAAACTGACAGTAAAGCTGAACGAAGAGCCGCCAACCAAAAACAATACCTTTTCATTGCAGGTTTTAGCCTGTTGATGACGGTGTTTTTGTTCTTCAAGTCGGCTGTAAACGACTGGGAACGAGCCAATTTGTGTTGTGCTTTAATGTATCTGTGCTGTTTTCTGAATACTATCATTTGGGC
This sequence comes from Runella sp., assembly GCA_039810845.1. Taxonomy (GTDB): domain Bacteria; phylum Bacteroidota; class Bacteroidia; order Cytophagales; family Spirosomataceae; genus Runella. The sequence continues at coordinate 320 of JBDHXS010000462.1, forward strand.
AGGAATCGGTAGTTTGGAGTTTTGGCGATGGGGGCTGTGGTTCAACCAGATGATACCGATTATGATGCTGCTTTTGTACCGAGAGTTTTTGAATGTGAAGCAAGAGTCCCCTCGTTTATACCAATTGATGACAGTGGCGATTGGGTTTTTGGTGTTGAGCAATGCCGCCGTTTGGCTTCTACCCAATCCCAAACCTGCCGAAATGCTGTTTGAATATGCGTTGTTGCTGGCTCTGTTTTATTTGCCATTTGCATTTATGAGGTACCGATTTCACCCCATTTATCGCTATGCGGCATGGTCGAGCTGGGTGACGGCTTTGGCTTTTTTGGTGTATGTTTTCACTGCCCATTTCGGACTTCAAAGCCCTTTTCCAGCTTGGTTTCTGCCTATCAATCTCACTTATTATGCGTTGCTGCTTGATGGAGTGTTTTTTTTGTTTGCCCTCACCCTACGAGACCGACAGATATTGACCGAGCGCATTCAGCTCCAACAACAGGCCACCGCCAACGAACTCAAAGCCTTACGGTCGCAGATGAATCCGCATTTTATTTTCAACGCCCTCAATTCTATCAAAAGTTTTACGCTGAACAATGATTCTAAACAGGCCAATTTTTATCTGACCAAGTTTGCCAAACTCATTCGGAAAGTATTGGACAACTCTCGTTCTGAAAAAATATCGCTCAAAAACGAACTCGAAACGCTCCAACTGTATCTTGACATGGAAAAACTACGAGTAGGCGATAAGTTTGACTATATCATAAGGATTAATGAAGACGTAGAAGCAGAATTTATAGAACTACCACCCATGCTTTTGCAGCCATATATCGAAAACGCCATCTGGCATGGCCTCATGCCCAGAGAAACCAAAGGATTGATCACTATTTCGATAGATACACTGCATGCAACGTCTCTACTACTGATTACGATAGAAGATAATGGCATTGGTCGCCAAAAATCAGCCGAAATAAAAGCACAAATGGGCGGCGAAACCCACAAATCATTTGGAATGAAAATCAGCTCCGAACGGCTACTCAAACTAAACCAGGCGCAGCAAGTAGCCATTGAAGACTTGCACGATACCAATGGTCAAGTCTGCGGTATAAGAGTGAAAATTTTATTAATTATTTAATAATCAATATATTGCAAATGGAGTATGCTAAAATACCCCCATCGGGGGATAGGGGGCTGAAAGCTATCATTATAGATGACGAGCCGCATTGCCGCAACGTCATCGCACGTATTCTGGAAGAGTATCAATTGCCTCTGACTGTGGTAGCCCAATGTGCCGATGGTATTGAAGGGTTGAAGGCCATCATAAAACACCAGCCAGATGTGGTGTTTTTGGACATCGAAATGCCCAATATGAATGGCTTTCAGATGCTCGAAGCCTTGGGCAATGAAGACCTCCATTTTACACTCATTTTTACTACGGCTTATGATAAATTTGCCGTGAGAGCCTTCAAATATTCGGCTTTTGAGTATTTACTCAAACCTATTGATGACGACGAACTGGTAGCTACTGTACAAAAGCTACAAAAACGTATTACTTCTGCCCAGCAACTGCAATACCTCAAACACAACCTCTACCCCAAACCCGACATCAGTAAGCTCACTATTGCTCATACTCGTGGACTGACCTTCATCGAATTGTCTGACATCATTGCCCTCGAAGCCGATGGCGGTTATACCAAAATATTTGTGGCGAGTGGCGAGGTTATTTTGGCCTCTAAACATTTGGGGTATTTTGACGAAATCCTGAGTGAACGCCCGCAGTTTTTCAGAACACACAAGCAGTTTATCATCAATCTTTGCTACATCAAAGAGTACCTACACGGCGATTACAACGAGATTGTCCTCAAAAATGGCCTTATTGCCAAGCTCGCCCGTACCCGTAAAGATGCCTTTTTGGCCTTATTTTGAGCCTCGACAAAGTTCTGAAAATCACCCCAACTGCAATCTTTTCATCAATTCGGCTTTGGCTGTGCGGCTTACGGGTACTTCGCTGCGGTCGCTCATTTTTAAGATGCCGCCCTCACCTCTGACATACTGCACCACTTTGGCCAGATTGACCACGTGCGACTTATGCACCCGCATAAAACCTTCGCTCAACATTCCCTCAAAATGAATCATGGGTCGAGAGGCGACTATTTTCTTGTTCTCGCTCAAATGAATAGTGCAATAGCTGCCGAGGGCTTCGAGGCGAATGATGTCGTCTATCGGAAAAAACAGTACACCTTCGATAGTAGGTACACCGAGTTTTTGAAGTTTGGAGGCTTGAAAAGTGGGTAACTGTTCTTTGGCAATTTTCTCAGACAAGAGTTCATTGTTTTTGGCCAAAAGTTCTTCGTTTTCTTGTGAGCGACGTAGGGCTAATGCCTGAGCATCAATGGCTTGCTGTTTGAATATTGACATACGGTGACCTATGGCAAACGAAAATAACATAATTTCTAAAATAACGCCCCATTTGTAGGCATGGGTTACAAATGGAGTATTAAAGTCAAAAACTCCCAAAAGAGCCAAAAGAATCACCAAGACACCAAGTAAATAACAACCAAAAGCTATCACAAAAAATTTGGCTGGGTCGTAGCCAATGTACCAAAGATAAACGCCCGAACTAAAAATAATTATAGAAATTAAAATCAGGATAGTTTGTACAATTTGATTTAACCAAACCTTAAACGGAAAAAAGTCTGTCAGTGCCAAAAACAGACAAATTCCTATCAATACCATAAAGGTTTTATGAAATTTTGGGGCGAGTTGTGCAGTATTGAGATAGTTTGCAGTGAAGAGAATCAATAAGACTCCTATCAACGATGGTACAAGATTATTTTCTCGTACCATCAACGCATGGTTTCCGAAAAATTCGTGATGTAACCCATTGTTACGCAATACAATATATATTGATGCCAACACATAGCCAAAATAATACAAGTGTAAGCGGTCTTTGATCGAAAAATAGAGAAATAGATTATAAAATGCAATAGCCAACATTAACCCCAATATAGCTGCAATGTATAAATCAAAGCGATGATTTTTATTAACAAAGGATGCTATGTTGGCCACGTCTAAGTTAATATTCATATTGTAATTTTCAAGTCTAATAAACACTTGCCCCTGTGCGTAAGGATTATCTAACTCAAAAATAAAATGATTGGTCTGGACAGGGTTTATATCGAGAGGGCGAGTAAAACCCCCTTTGGTATGCATCGGTTTGCCGATAGAATCTATTCGATACATATCAAACCACCTGACAGGGGTGGACATCAAATAAAGTTTTTCGTTGGTAAAATTATGATAGTTAAACCTAAACCAAACGGGTCTGTCTGTATCGCCCAAGTCAAGGGATTTATTTAACCGCTGATGAAAGGTGCTTTGAGGTAAGGTTTGCACCTGCTCAAATGTCATTTGGCCTGTGCTGTCAATAAAATAAAATGTTGCTGGTACCACCGACTTTACGCCATCACCTGCACGATAAACAACAGGCTGCTGTGCAAGAAGTTTGATACTAAAAATCAGAAAAATAAAAGAAAATCGCTTCATATTCAGTGTTTTAAATCACCCCAACTGCAATCGTTTCATCAATTCAGCTTTGGCGGTGCGGCTTACGGGTACTTCGCTGCGGTCGCTCATTTTTAAGATACCTCCCTCACCTCTGACATATTGTACCACTTTGGCCAGATTGACCACGTGCGACTTATGTACCCGCATAAAACCCTCGCTCAACATTTCCTCAAAATGAATCATAGGTCGAGAGGCCACTATTTTTTTGTTTTCGCTCAAATGAATAGTGCAATAGCTGCCGAGGGCTTCGAGGCGAATGATGTCGTTGGTTGGAATAAAAAGTACGCCTTCTAAGGTTGGAATTGAAAGCCGTTGAAAAAGTGCAGGCTGGGTAATCATGCTTTTTTTTGATGATTCGGCCTGAGAGGTTTCTAAGGTCAAATTCCGCTCCAAGATTCGGTTGTATTCCAACAGTAATTTTTCGTTTTCTTCTAACCGCTGCAACGAAAGACTACGGGCTGTTTCCATTTCGCTTCTGTAAATCCGAATTCTATCGGCCAAAGCAAAAGAAAAAAGTGCTGCTTCTATCATGGTACCAATCAAGAAACTGTATTTTATCCAGAAGTCATCGTGGTCAATCAAATCAACCCGCCAAAGCGTAGCTACAATCACGCTCATCAAAAAAAACGACCAACCCAACAAATAATACCGTGCTTGTTTGAATCCTTTTTTGAAGGTCAAAAAAGCAACCCACCACAGCACACCGCAAGTAACGAAAAACGAAATCATGGTGAGGTGGTTGGAAAGCGGGCGAATGTCGAGTATCTCCAAAACCGACATGAACGCCAGTAAAATCATGTATAGTTGTAAAAAACGATGGTATTTGGGTAAAATGGCGTGGGTTTGCAAAAAACGAGTAGCAAAAACAACAACAACGATAGAATTGATGAGGTTTGGAATATCAACCCATCGGTTGAAAGCGGGATAATCGGGCCAAAGTAAGCCAAAGCCTATACCCTCAATGCGTATATTGGCAAAAACACATGTAATGACATATAGGCAGTACCAGAGGTAAAGGGTATCTCTTAATTGAATAAAAATGAAGAGGTTATAGAAAAAAACCAGTAACATCCAGCCCAAAAATACGCCCGTAAAAATATCTTTTTGATGTGTCCACGACACCAAGGGCCTGATGGTAGAAATTTTGAAAGAGGCAATAAGGCTCGAATGACCCTCAATAGACATGATCAATGTTTTGGCATGTTTGCCTATGGAAAAATTCAAATCTGTAACACGAAAAAAGCGACTGGTATATGATTCCATGATTCCAGTTTTTTGGTGTAATAATTCGCCATTTTCACTCAATGTCCACAGTTCCCAACGAAAAATAGGCACTTCATTGATGATATACAATGGCTCCTCTGTTTGATTCTGGATATTGATTTTGAACCAAATTTTCGACTTACTTTCACCAAAATTTAGCTCATCAGCATCAATTTGGTGAAACAAACTATCGGGCATTTGTTGAACCGCCTCAAAGGTCAATGAATGTGATTTATCTTCATAAAATGATAAAAAACGGCCAATTTTAGTAATATCGCTATCTTGGCCTTGATATACCAAGGTATCTTGACACCACGACGGAACAGCGTGAAGTAGGAAATAAAGCCACAAGAAAATTCTTTTCTTCATTTTATGAAAAGGAATGCTTTTAAGTGCCAAAATACGGTATTTTGAAACTCATACTACAAAAACTTATTGAACGGTCATGGATGCCAACCCATCTGTTTCAAGAGTTTTTTGAGATAGGCTCGATAGGCGTCGCTGTCCACATAACCCGTGTGCCGAGGCGAGGCCACAAACTTCAAACCACCCGACAAATCGGGGGTTTCGGTTTCTACTTTTTCCCGAAAATGCTGTGCTTTTTCAGGGGCTTCGGTTTGGGCTTTGAGGTATTGGGCAATAAAATTGGCCATTTCGCCAAAAAGCTGATAAGCGGCAGAGTTGGTTT
>JBDHXS010000463.1:0-5814 GCA_039810845.1 Runella sp.
CTGGGAAAATCATTGTTGCGATTTCGATTATTCTGTGGGTATTGGCTACCTATGGCCCTGGCGATGCTATTTCTAAAGCGGAAGAAACCGTGCAGCTAACTAATCCTACGCTTCAAGGTTCTGAGCTTGATAATGCCGTGGCTGCCTATAAATTGGAAAACTCCTACGCTGGGCATTTTGGGAAATTTATCGAACCCGCTATCGCCCCTTTGGGATACGATTGGAAAATCGGTATTGCCTTGCTTGCTTCATTTGCAGCTCGTGAGGTATTTGTGGGGACGATGAGTACGATTTACAGCATTGGCAGCGTAGCCGACGAAGACAACGGCACCATCAAGGCGAGAATGCGTGCTGAACTTAATCCCAAAACAGGCCAACCGATGTACACGCCTGCTTTGGCATTTTCACTATTGATTTTCTACGTGTTTGCGATGATGTGTATGAGTACCATTGCTACAGTGTATCGAGAAACCCACGGCTGGAAATGGCCCATTATTCAGTTGGTGTATATGACTGTGCTGGCTTATGGTCTGGCTTTTTTAACCTATCAGGTGTTGAAATAGAGATAAGATTCCGTTTTTAAAATCTTTCTACAGTTTTTTTAGTTTGCTTGCGGCTCCATAGCATAGTGTGAGGGAACCGTAGGATAATAACGAATTTACGTAATATTTCAACGTGACACCTACTGCCCCAATCGGAGAATGGGTAACAAATCTGGCTGTTAAAGGTAAAACTGTTGCATAATAATTTTTGTAATCGTATTTGAGAGAGTTACAAAAAAGAATGCAATTGGGGTTAGGATTATTGAAAAAATAAGGTTGTTCATACTTCATCGCTCCCAGCCCAGCAGCCAATTGCATTTGATTGCCAGTTTGACTGATTATCCATGATTTCCCAATCTGTAAATCTGCTGATAATAAATGGTGTCTGGCACGACTTTGGATTAAAAACCCAAATTTTTCGTCTGGATATTTAGAATCCTTAAAGTGCGTAGCATTGAAACTGATTCCCGTGAAGACTTGATTTTTAAACATTTGACCGACGGCGAGTCCCGCTGCTATTCCTCCCCCCAAGGTTTTTGGAGAATCGAACTTGAAATTCATCCCTACATCCAAAAGAGCAAATCCACAATTATTACTTTTTTGCGCAATATTTTCGGAACTTACCAGTAAAAGGCAAATAATAAATAAAGAACTTATTTTCATGGCGGTAGCTTATTTTTGATACGTAAAAATAAGTTTTTCAAAATAAAAAACAAGGTGATTGTAGCTTTGCCATGATATACATGAGTACCATTGAGGTGGTATACCTTGAACCTGCAGCGCGACTTTTACCTACTATGAGTCAAATGTAACTCAAAAATACATCTGCTGGGCTACCCGATAGGTATTACAATGCGCCTCTACAATATCAGCTATGCGAGGTGAATATCCGCCACCCATAGCAACGACCACGGGGATTTGGTGCTTTTTACACTGTTCAAAAACCAGTTCATCGCGCTGCCAGCATCCTGCCAGACTTACTTGTAAATGTCCCAGTTTATCGGTGTTTAAAATATCAACTCCCGAAATATAGAAGGCAAAATCAGGTTTCTGTTGTTTTATTAACTGGGGCAGTGTTTCTTCTAAAATCGCCAAATATTCGTTGTCTTGTGTCCCCGTTGGTAGGGCAATGTCCAAATCAGATATTTCTTTATGGAGTGGATAATTGTCTTTTCCGTGCATGGAAAAAGTAAAAACACGCGACTCATTTTGAAATAGAACGGCGGTGCCATTACCTTGATGAACATCTAAATCAATAATTAAGATTATCTTTGATAAATGATTTGCCAACAGATAGTTAGATGCTATAGCTACATCATTTAACAAACAAAAACCTTCGCCACGGTCAGCATAAGCATGATGTGTGCCACCAGCAACATTCATCGAAATACCATAGCTGAGGGCAAAATGACAGCACTCAATAGTGCCTTGTGCAATGCGTGTTTCACGCTCAATAAGACGCTGGGAAAGCGGAAAGCCAATGCGCCTGATCATTTTTTCCGAAATCCTTAGATGTTTTAAATCTTCCCAATAGGTTTTTGAATGAACTCCTAAAATCCAATATTCGTCCAATTGACTTGGTGAGAAAAAATTTTCTTTCGTACAAGTTCCTTCGTATAAAAGTTGCTCGGGTATCAACTCATATTTCAACATAGGAAAGCGATGAGGTTCGCCGTTTGGCCCTTTAGGGAGAGGATGACAATAAATAGGGTCGAAAGCGATTTTGAGCATAAAAAAGGTGAAATGATTTGGGGGGTATTTTCGTTATTAAATAGTATTCACTAATAAACAACTTTGAAATGATCATGAAAGTTAAACATGCCCCCCTTCTTTCGGTGCTTTTACTGGCAGCCATGAGTTGGTCATGTGCGCCTGATGCCTTGCAGGATTTAACCCCCGAAGATTCTCAGGTTTTTATTACTAATTACCAAAAATCGGCCAATTTTGGAAACTATCAGACATTTAGCTTGGCTGATAGTGTATATCTACTTCAAAATAATCGTACAGGAGTTTCGACCACGGCTCTTGATTTTCGAATTCTGGGACGAGTAACTGACAATTTGACTAAGAGAGGTTATACCCGCATCTTGCGTAGTGGAAAACCTGATTTGGGAGTTAACGTTATTCGTATCAGTGAAACCCAGTCGGGAGTCGTTGCCAACTACAACCCATGGAATAGTTATTGGGGATATGGCGGTGGAGGTTTTTATTATCCTCCTACGTATTCATACTACGAGAATACCGAAACCTACTGGTATATTGAAATTGCGGATCTCAAAAATTCGGTTTCTGGCCAACAGCCTGCCATTATTTGGAATGCTCAAATTCGGGGGGCAGGTATTTTTGATGAAAATACGTTGGCTTCAGTGGTCGAAAATGTATTTACTCAATCGAGCTATTTAAAGAGAAACTAAAACCTTGATGTTGAAGATGAAAAGGATAAAATGGATAGGAGTTTTGGTTGGTATGATGGGATTTGCGGTGTCGGTTTTAGGACAACAGGTGATTGACCGTTCGCAACTGTTCAAGAGAGAATCGCCTTATGAAAGATACACTACTTATCGCGTATCACTCACGGGCGGATTGGGGCTTGCAGCGGGTACGTTTAGCGGTTATATGGACAAAACTACCCTCCGAAATTATACTTTGGGATTGGAGTTTGTATTTCCTAAAAACAATCTATCGTTGGGAGTATCGGTAGGGTCACAGTATTTCCAAAACCGTTTGCCGCGTCAGGTCTATAACTTTGATGGTCAAGATGTTTCGGCAGTACAAACGCGCACTTTTGTGGCCTATCCTTTGATAGTAACGGGAAGTTACCACATTGGGAAGGTAAATTCGTTGGTCAGACCTTATGTACAGGCTGGCTTAGGAGGGGCGTATGCCGAATTGACTAATTATTGGGGGACTATTCCGACGGGTGACAACGGATTTCGGTTTGTGGCTCAAGCTGGTGCAGGCGTTCGTGTTTTATTCAAGAAAACAGGGAATGTAGGCTTAGAACTTGGAGCTAATTATCAACATATTCCCTTTATTGTAGAAAGTGAAGGTGTCAAAGATGCCTCCACTTTCAATGTTCGTGCGGGATTATTTTACCGTTGGTGGTAATTTAAAATCTATAAACCAAGGCGTTACAGTGCATTCCTGCCCCTACGGAGGCAAATACCACTGTATCGCCTGGTTTTATGTTATAGGTTCCCAATTCGTTTTTGCGAATCAAATCCAACATAGTCGGAATCGTGGCTACCGAAGTATTGCCTGTAAATTCGATGGTAGTCGGAATTTTGCCTTCAAAAGAAAGTCCCTGAATCCCATACATTTGGGCCAGATTATTGGCAAAAGCGTGGAGCATTTTTCCATTTGCCTGATGAAAAAGAAACATATCTACCTCTGATACATCCATTCCTGCTTTATCCAATGCTTTCTTAATCACTTTTGGTACCCAAACCGTGGCATATTTATAAACGTCTTTGCCGTTCATCTTAAATAGTGTGGGTGCTTCTATTTCTTTGTTGTACGAGCGGTCAAGATAAATGCAGGAAATATCGTCTAAAGCATGAGAATAAGTGGCATAAGAAACAATTCCTACTTGCTCATCAACTGTGCCCGAAATAACTGCCGCACCGCAGCCATCGGCCAAAATCAAAGAATCCAAATCATGCGGGTCTAATAACCGAGAAGCAACTTCTATTCCTACCACCAACACATGTTTTGCATCTCCCATCTGAATGGCTTGATGTGCCTGAATGACACCTTGAAGCCAGCCTGGGCAGCCAAAAAGTAGGTCATAAGCAAAACATTCGTGGTTGGTAATACCCAGTCGGTTTTTCAGTAAAGCAGCCATGTTGGGAACAGTATGAAATCCTTGGCGGCCTTCAAGCATATTGCCTGCATTATGAGCGACGATGATTCCGTCAATCAGGTTTTTGTCTTGCCCCCAGTCGGCTAAGGTAGCCAAAGAAGCATCTACCATGAGAGGAACCGAATCGCCTTTTTCGGGAATATACCCCCGCTCTCGAATACCAGTTATTTGTTCCAACTTGGCGATAATATCCGCTTGGGGCTTGGGATTAATCAACCCATTGGGATCCATAAATACACGGTCAAGAAAAAAACTATTTTCAATTCTCCGTTCAGGGAGTTTAGTACCAGTACCAGCGATGAACGTTTTCAATTTAGGTAAGAGGGGTTTAAATGAGAATGTGTACTACGTCTTTTAAAGCGAAAATTCTAAAGAGAATACTTTGATTTTTGCCGACAGCATCTCTATTTTTAGAGGTATGGATACAAAAAATGCCTATCCATCCATAGTTAGGCATTTTTTGAAGAAAAAGAAAAATAGAGAGGTTTTTATGCCTCAATCGTAATCTCGTGCGTAATCTCAGCCAAGGGTTCAAATTGAGCCGTGGCGGAGCAATATTTTTCCATCGAAAGTCTAACGGCGCGTTCTACTTTGGCGGCATCCAAATTTCCTTTGAAAAAATAGTGAATATGTACTTTACGGAAAGGTGAACGCTCTGTATCATCTTCTTTTACTCGTTCTCCCTCTACCGAAATCCGAAAATCCACTACTTCTTGACGTTGTTTTTTTAGGACAAGTACCACGTCTATGGCACTGCAACTTCCTAATCCCATCAGGAGCAATTCCATCGGACGAACACCCGCATTTTGCCCGCCAATGGTAGGCGACGCATCGGTATGCACTTTTACATTAGATGACGACCCTGTTGCTTCAAAATGAAACCCATCGTCAACGCGTACTAATTCTACTTTCATTGTTTTATAGTTACTGTTTATCTGCGTTCATTTCCGTATCCTGAATCAATAGAGAAAGTCCGATTACTTTTTTCTCAGCGTTGCGCTTAAAAGTAATGATAGATCCGTATTGACTCGTTGACTTAAAAATATCGGACTTGTCTTGTTTAAGCAACTTATTAGCTCCATTTTGGTCGGCTTCTCCATACAACGACCCTTCTTTGAGCGTAATTTTAAACTCGCTGAAATAGCCATTGTCCTTCATTTTGTATGTCCCTACGTATTCCGATAAAGAGTCGGCTGTGGTAGTGGAACGAGCTGATGGAGTAGAATGAGTCAGCGACATCAGTAAGACACTGATTCCTAAAAACAAAATTGGAATTAACTTTTTCATGGTGAAGCTGTTTAAACTTTCTTTTTTTTGTTGATTTTGCGTAAGAAAATGACTGAAAATGCGATAAAATGCAACGACATCCAGTTTCTAACTGAGAATTCAAACCTCACTAAAAGAGCCTTG
>JBDHXS010000464.1:0-5804 GCA_039810845.1 Runella sp.
GGTATAATCCATTTTTCAATTGTACTTTTACTTAGTATTCCCATCTGAGTGTTTGTTAAAGTTTCGTCACTCAAAATTTACACTTATTTGGGAATATTTTACAAAAGTTTAAACAGCTTCGTTATCAACTCATTAGTTTGATAAATTCTTTGTTTTTTATAATGCTACGTATAATCTTAAGAAGATTTTATCAGATGCTGTTTTATCGTGTACGCTCTAATGAAAAGAGCCTCCTCAAGTAAAAACCCAAAAAGATATCGGTTCCCTACTGAACAAAAAAAAGTTGTCTTTTAAAACAAAAGACCGAATTTTGATACTCACATATCTTTTTTGAAAGCAATACACAAATGTTTGTGTAATAACACAGTAAGGTTGGTGTTGAGGGCGTGTTGTTCACGAAGAATCGTTTTTTCTTTGGTCTTTAGTGCTTTTCTTGACAATTTTTTGTAGGTAAAAAAAGAACGTAAATGCAAGAATACGCCAAGTAATAAATACCAAAACACAGAGCTTACACTTAGTTTATTAGGGTAGATTTTTTTGCATTTTAAGCCTGCAAGCCCAGCGAGCGTACGCAATCTTTGTAAGTTGCAAAGATACACTCGACCATTGTAAATGTGGGTATCGTCGTAGCCGATTATTTCGGCTTCGCTCGACAAAAACATATCGCTTCGCTCGGCCTCTACCCATACATTAGCCATGCGAGCACTCAGGCTGCTGTTGTTGGGTTTGGTAATAATAAGCAAGCCGTCAGGTTTGAGAATTCGAGCAAGTTCTTGTAGCAGAAATGTCTGATTAGGAATATGTTCGATGGTTTCCATCAAAAGCACATAATCGGCCACGCTTGATTCTATGGGTAGTTTATAGTTTAAATCAATGGGAGCGCATTGTAGATCCTTACTCTGACACATATCAGGATACATATCAAACGCTCTCACTTTTGCCCCCGCTTTATGCCATAAATTGGCCACGTAGCCCGACCCTGCTGAAACATCTATGACGTATTTTTGGCGTACGTCATGTTCGTCGAGGTATCGGTGAATAAATTCTAAAGAATTGCCTTTGGAATGGGGGACTTGCTTGATTTGCTCTTTGTATTTAGACATCTATTTCAAGAAATATCAATGGGGCGGGTTTTGAATTTAACTTTCCAGCGGTCAATTTGTTTTTTGAGGCGTAGTACAAAATCTTCTTTGGGCGTAGGAAGCGAGCCTAAAAACTCGGGACCTATTTTTAAATAGTTTTTAAAAAACGTATTACTACTTAATCCCCATTTTAAGATAAACTCGGTACGACCGTCGTTGCGTTTGACACGAGCCGTACTTCGGCTCGCAAAATGATACACGCGACTTTTTCCAATACCTTTGAAATAACGTACACCATAGTGCCAGAGTTTTATCATAAAGTCGGGATCACTGTACATGCCCGGAAAAAACTCAATGCTCAGTCCTCCCACAGCTCGATAAACAAAAGTAGGCACTACCATCGGATACCATTGGCTACCGTTCCAGTCATCTTTGGGAAAACGGGCGTATTCGGCCAAAAATTTAGCTTCGTCAAATTCATTAGGATGAACTCCATAATTCTTATTGGCAATGACGCAGGGATTTCCATTATCAAATCCTTCAATCATAGTACCGCTGACACACCATTTGTCGTTTGTTTGGCGATTAATCTCTTCCAATAAATAAAAGTCCCAATCGCGGCACAAATACATGTCATCGTCAATAAATACCAAATAATCGCTAATAGCTAAGTGAGAGGCCGCGTTAAAGCCGTAGCATACGCCCGAGTTCTGACTACTTTTGGTGTAGCCAATATTACCCTGCGACAACACCCACTCTTCGGTACCATCTTTGCCTTCGTTGATATGAACAATGATTTGGTGCTGATAACGACTGTTTTTTCGGATGCTATTGACGGCACATTGGAGATAGTCGAGGTTGTTCCATGACGGAATCAGAATGGAAAATACAGGTGTATAAAACAACGGTACTTTCTTATGAACAAAATCCATACGCCTGTTTACCAACCTTTTTGAAGAACATAAGCAATGTACTGAACGTCTTCCTCGGTGACGCGAGCGTGCAAAGGCAACACCAAATAACGTTCTTCGATAGCATCCATCTTGGGAAATTGTCCTGGGGTACGTCCGCCAAAAATCGTATATTTATCGTTACGATAATGTACCTGTCCTGATTCTATGCCATGTTTACGAAGGTGTTTCATAAGGCTTTCGCGGTAATCAACTTCAGCAGTCAATAGCCAAGCAGCATGTTCGCGGTCAACGTACTCGCTTCCAATAACACGTATGCCCTTGATATCTTTCAGTAAGTCACAGTAAAGCCGATAGAGTCTTTGACGGTGTGCTAAATGCTCGTCAAATTCATCAATGCCTGCTAAGCCGAGACTAGCAGCGATGTCGGTCATTTGATATTTATAACCAACTTCTACGATGTCGTTTTCCCAAATCCCTTTTTGTTTGCTGTTACGGTCTATACCAAACCAGCGCAAACGTTTGGCTTTTTCTACCAAAGATCGATCTTTAACAACCAACATACCCCCATCGCCCGTAGTGATGTGTTTGATGGCCTGAAACGAAAACATCGTGAAGTCACTTTGGCTTCCAATGTATTCTCCTTTGTATTTGGCACCAATGGCATGCGCAGCATCTTCGATAATAGCAATATTGTGTTTAGCCCCTAAAGCCCAAAGTTCATCCATATCGCAAGGTAACCCCCCGTAGTGTACACATACGATGGCTCTGGTTTTGGGCGTAATGAGTCGGGCAACGTCTTGGACATCGATGTTGAGATTTTCGTCAATATCGGCAAAAACTATTTTTACACCCATATAAAGGAATGGGATATTGGTAGCGGTACAAGTGAAGACAGGTACAATCACTTCGTCGCCAGGTTGTAAATCGGCCAGCAAGTAGGCTAAATGCAAGGCGTCTGTACCAGAACCAACAGCCAAGCTTTTGCATGGGTAGGTAAATTTTTCTTCAAACCGTTTTTCAAATTCATCCACTCTTGGCCCTTGACCAATCCAGCGAGAATTGAGCACTTCGGTTACGTTGTAGGCAGCTTTGGAAGGAATATTAGGGTAAAACAACACAATACCTTCCTTTGTATCCATTACTGGATACTCATTCATAGGTTTCTCAAGAATCATAAAAAACAGATAGATAGATAGTTAACGTTCGTTTTTCAAATTAGGCTAAGAATGGGAGCGTGGCTTATTTGCTTTCCATTTCGGGTAAATAAATAAGGACTTTATATTGCATTCTTGTAAAAGCTAAGCGGCTAAAACACGAATTGTTACGACAAAGTCTCTTATTAAAGAGACAAATATACAATAAACTGCGCAATCTTTACAAAGTTTTTTTTAGACAACAAAAAACAGCTAAATTTATATTTTTTATTATTTTAGTACTATATAATCAAAACAAAAGTCTTTACTTATTTTATCGCTTGCTATAAATAAAAGTTATACAGAACTCTATTTCGTTCAACACTATTAACGATTAACTGTGCTTTAGTACTTATATTTAAATGAATACAATTCCTGTACCATAATACAAATAAGCTGAAAATAACATCAAGTATTCTTTGGCAAAAAGAGTAAAAGTTATTAAAAATTTTGACAATGCAGTTGCCCTATTATTTTGTTATAATTTTGTTGTACTCAATAATATACTTTGAAGAATTTTTAATCAATTCAACCATTTATGATTTCCAGTCCATGGTATAAGCTCGAAAACGAGTCAGAAGCTGATTCTCCTTCTTTGGTCATTTACAAAGAGCGTGCTCAGCAAAACATCTCAAAAATGATTGAAATCGCAGGAGATGCTAAGAGGCTTTATACACACATAAAAACCAATAAAATGCCCGAGGTTGTCAAAATGATGCTAAAAGCGGGCATATCAAAATTCAAATGTGCTACTATTGCTGAAGCTGAAATGGCAGCAATAGCGGGAGCCAAACAGTTGGTTATTGCCCATCAATTAGTAGGCGCAAAAATTGAACGGCTCATTGCACTGCGTCAGAAATATCCTGATGCAGTCATCGCTTCTTTGATAGATTGTACAGAAGTAGCCAACGAACACAACATGGCTTTTGAAAAGCAGGGCTTGTTAAGCGATGTATTTTTGGATGTCAACAGTGGCATGGATCGTTCAGGGCATCCATTGGATGATTCTATTTTAGATTTATACAAGCATTTGCATGACTTACCAAATCTTCGTTGTCACGGTTTACACGTGTATGACGGGCATTTACGTACTTCTGATTTTGAAATGCGGAAACACGAAGTAGAAGCGGGTTTTGTGGATGTTCAGCATTTTTTGGAAGCGATTGCCGAGGCAGGGTTACCCAAACCATTGATTGTAGCTGGTGGGACTCCTACCTTTACAGCCCACGCCCTGCACGCTGAAATTTATTGCAGCCCTGGGACGTGCGTACTGTGGGATTGGGGCTATGGTGATAAACTTCCTGAGCAGCCTTTTGAATACGCCGCTGTCGTTTTGACGCGCGTCATTTCAAAACCACAGCAAGGATTGATTACTGTAGATATGGGGCATAAAGCCATTGCTGCCGAAAACCCGATTGATAAACGGATTCGTTTTTTGAATTTAGAAAACTACGAACTTCTCAGTCAAAGCGAGGAACACGGAGTGGTTCGCGTACAGGATTGGGCAAGTATCAAGGTAGGTGATATACTATATGGGGTTCCATACCATGTTTGCCCTACGGTTAATTTGTATGACGAAGCATACGTAATAGAAAATCAAGCTATTATAGGCACTTGGCAGGTGCTGGGAAGGAAGAGAAAAATTACTGTTTGACGAAACGAAATAAACCTGTGAGGTTTTACTTGTACGACACTCGCAAAACCTCACAGGTTGAAAATAACTACGCTACAAAAATTTCCTGTGCAGGCTTTTCAGAACCTGGCACAATCGGTAATGTTACTTGCAAAATACCATTACGGTATTCGGCTTTGATGTGATCCAAGTCAATTGTTTCGTCCACAAAGAAACTGCGTTCAAACGATGCCTTACGGAATTCGTTGCGAATCCAATTTTTGTTTTCCTCAGTGTCTTCTTTCACTTGGTATGAAATCGTCAACTCGTTTCCTTTCAAATTAATTTTGAAATCTTCTTTATCGCGGTCGGGTGCAATGACGAAAATTTCGTAACTGTTGTCAGTTTTCAAAACATTGACTGGCACGCGAAATTGTCCGCCTCTAAAGTTTCTCCCGAATGGTTTTCCATAGTGGCCGTACCCCATACCAGGGTGCCCGTGTCCACATCTTCCATGATGATGCATTGTATATATGATTAGTTTGTTGATTTATTGGTTTGTGATTCGATTTGGAGCTTTTCTTGACCTGATTCGCCTTTTCGATGCCAACGACTTTCACATTGGTGGTGGTTTTTGTTATGATGACGGTGATATCCCCAATGATGATGCCCCACTGTAAAGCGCAAACTTGCGGCGGTAATGAGCGCGACTGTCACGCCCAAGACCCATTTGGTTCTTCGGTTCATGTTGATTCAATAAAAAGTTAGGAGTATCCTTAGATTTTGATAGTCGGTTGTTGGAAGTCGTCTTTTAATCCTTCTTTACGAAACTTACCAGTTACATCTTCGTAAGGAGTGTAGTAAGGCTGGTATTGGCGTCTCCAATTACGGCGACCACGTCCTATGAAAAGTCGGAATAAGATTCCAAAAAACAAAAAGAACAAAAATACCTTCAACAATAAAAAAGGAAGGATAACTAAAAATAAGCAACACAGAAGCCCAG
>JBDHXS010000465.1:0-5801 GCA_039810845.1 Runella sp.
TACTGCGCCCGATAATTACAAGTACAGTCAAAATGAGCAGCAGAACGATTTTGGCATTAATCTATACGATTTCGGTGCAAGACTAAGCGACCCTACCACGGGAAATCGCTTTTTACAGGTTGACCCGTTGGCGGAGATTTCAAGGCGTTTTTCTCCTTATATTTACGCCAACTCAAATCCAATGCGGTTCATTGACACCGATGGCATGAGTAGCCAAGATGTAGGCACACAGAGGCTCAGCGATGGAACAACGGTGAGTTACGATGTAAATATGCAGAAAACCTTGGGATATGATACGGAAACACAGGGAGAAGGAGATGAGAATAAGGATAAAAAAATAATAGCCAAAATCAGGTAAGAGAGAATGAAGGTACCATTGTTAATGTTGGCGGAACATTATATAAGCCTTTAGGTAATGGTAATTTTAAAAAACATATAGAAGGAATTGAACCTGATTATACTGTTGAAAGTATTTTTGTTGGAGGGCGTATATTTAAGCCTTTTGCCAATGTACTAAGCAAATTTTTGGGAGGGATTTGGGGAAGGTTAACAGGTAGAGCCATTGTACAAGAAACACCTGTAATTGTAGGAGAAGTATCAGGTAGGGCATACACAGCTGAACAAATAACCAATTTATTTAAAGGAAACAGTAATGATATATATAAATTTATTTATCGTGGAATGACAGGTTCAGAAGGCGGCTCAGGTGCATTGTTTTTAGCTGATGAAGCTGCCTATGCAGCCACTTATGCGAAAAATGGATATAGTGTTGCCACATTTCAAATACCTGCACAAAACTTTCAATATATGGTTTCTGAAGGTTTTATTCGGACACAAATGGGGATGCACGGAACAACTAAGGGATTAGAATATGTTATATCTAACCCTGTTGTTAAAGAAGCAATCCTAAAAGTTGCAAGGATTAAGTAACTTAAAAATATAATAAAATGAAAAAATTCTGTTGTAATCACTTTGAAATAAATGCTTCTGTTCCATCAACAACTGCACCAAATATTAGGATTGTTAAATTTTTACCAACGGAATTATTAATGGGCGATAAGCTTTACGGATTTTATATAACGCTTGGATATGACAAATTTAGTATTTTACTGCCAAAACTCAATATTTCATACTGTCCATACTGTGGCACTAAGTTGAAAAATTGGTATTCTTCGGATGAATATGCCAATGAAATAGAAGGGGTATCATTTAATTTATAATCTTAAGAAAAAGTAATCTTCGGTAATGGAATTTCCCCGTTGTGCGCAGTCTTTCAAGACTGCGTACTGAAAATAAATAGAGTGTCTGTGATACGGTGCGTGCCTAAAAACTACGCTTAGCAGTAGTAAGTTTGGAAAATAAACATAATGATTCTTATGAGAAAACTTCATTTTCTTTTTCTTATCTTCTTTCATATTTGTCAGAATATTAACGCTCAAAATTCGTACATAGGAGGCTATGTAGTGGCTTTAAATGGTGATACTCTACGGGGTTTGGTTCGATTATTCCCGCCTCAATCATCTCGTTTGCAAAAGTGTTATTTCCAAAAAAGCTATACAGATACCCCCACTATTTATACCGCAACCGATATTGCAGCTTATGGATATGAAAACGGCAGAAGTTTGGTTTCGGTAAGCCACCGTCCAGATACTTTAAAGGCAGCTATGCAGGTTTTTATGGAGTATGCAGTAGTAGGAAAACTCAGTTTGTTACGCTCAAAAAATGATTATTTCCTTTACAAAGCTAAAAAACTATATCCGCTGCTGATTGAAACGAAAGAAGTACAGGGAAATGACAGAAGTTATGTAAAAACAATACTTGTATTTCAAGATGTCATTCACGGCTTGGTTCAACCAGAATGCCCTGATATAGTCTATAAAAGCCAGCAAATAAAAGAAAGTGAATTAATCAACGTGGTAAAATCATACAATGAGTGTATCAAATCGCCCTATGAGGTCAATACTATTACCAAAAAAAGTAGCAATTCGCTGCATTTTTATCTGGAGGGAGGATTTCAATACATGAATAGGCAGGTGCCTACTTATGGTCAAACCATTGATCCTTCAGGAACTCAGTTTAATGTACCAGGCATCAATACAACTGTACCTGTTAGTTCTCAGTTTTTCTTACCTACTATTGGTGTAGAATGGCATTTGTCACGTGTATCAAACAAGCTGGCTATCAGTTTGGAAGCAAGCCAATTTAAAGTCAGTAATACGCTCAGTTTTCGTTTTGACAATTACAACTACCAAAAAGATTTTGATGATGGCACCATCTCGCACGAATACAGGCTTTTTAGAATAAGTCCTGCCCTTAAATACTATCTCAATAATAACTCTCTCCGCCCTTACTTTAAGTTTGGATTAGCTTTTTATTCGGTTCAAAACGAAAAAAGTTACTTATCGGTACGTAGCGAAGTCACTACAAGTCCTACAGCTCCACAAAAAACGGTTCAACTTTTTAATCAAGAAGGGGCATTGAGTTTCAATAAAAAACCATTAGGATTCTCATTGACATTTGGAACAGATATTCCCGTAGTTCAAAAGCTAAAAGCTTTTGTAGAACTCAAGGCGGAAAATACATATATGTCCTACCAAGCCTATAGTTTTTTGAAAAAAGCTAATAAATCAGCTGATTTTAATAATTCGCTACTGGCGCTATCTGGCCATTTGGGAGTACGGTTTTAGATTCGTATCTATACTAAGCTTGGAAATCAAACACTAACACTTTCTTGCAGTATATTTCTTGTAGATTGATTCTACCAATCCGAAACATACTGATAAGAAGAGAACATCCTGAGCGCTACTATTTTCATTTCAGGTGGGGAAGAATGAGTAAAAATCAATTGAAAGCCAGTTTTTATGCAAATAAACTTGGTATATATGATAATTGATTCCCATCAACATTTTTGGATTTATGATGCCGAGCGCGACGCTTGGATTAATGACGAGATGATTCGAATTCGGCAGAATTTTTTGCCAGAAGATTTACAGCCTGTATTGGCCGCCAACGGAGTAGAAGGATGTGTAGCTGTGCAGGCAGATCAATCGGATGCCGAAACTTTATTTTTATTAGCATTAGCCGAAAAGTATTCTAATTTTGTAAAAGGAGTGGTAGGTTGGGTGGATTTGCGTGCCGATAATCTCTACGAGCGTCTTGATTATTATTCGCAATACGAACTGCTCAAAGGCTTTCGACATGTGGCGCAAGCCGAGCCTGATGATTTTCTAACTCGCCCTGAGCTCATCAAAGGAATAAGACAGTTGGCGGCTTTTGATTTTACGTATGATATCCTTATTTACCCTACTCAGCTCAAAGCAGCCTTACATTTGGTAAGAGAAGTATCGGAGGTGAAATTTGTAGTAGATCATATTGCGAAGCCTTACATCAAAGACCAAAAAATCAATACTTGGTCCAACTATATGCGACAGTTGGCCGCCCAACCGCACGTTCACTGCAAGGTGTCGGGGATGGTGACCGAAGCTGACTGGAAAAACTGGACAAAAAAGGATTTTTATCCGTATTTGGATGTAGTTTTTGAAGCCTTTGGCGTTGATAAACTGATGTTTGGGTCAGATTGGCCCGTATGTTTGGTTGCTGCTGAATACGAGCAAGTCATCGGCCTCCTGCATGAATACATGGCCTACGTAGGCTTCTCAGCGGCTGACCAAGCCAAGGTGTTTGGCGAAAACGCAGCGTTATTTTATCGTTTGGATGAATAATCGTATAATTTTTAAAAAAAATTACTATTTATTGGCTATATTTTAAAAAAATAGTTTCATTTTTGAGTAAAATTACTGATTTGTAGTGGTAAGTTTAGAGGGATGACTCCTCTAAAACTAACTGTTTCTCAATAAGTTCATTCATTTCTAACTCCTTTAAATTCTCATGAATCCCTCTCGTCGTGAAGTTCTAAAACTGGCTGGAGCGGCCTTGGCTGGCTCTGCCTTTCCATCTATTATTGTTCCTAGCCGTGCTTTTGCGGGAACAAACGCTGAGACGCTTAAAGTAGGTCTTATTGGTTGTGGTGGTCGTGGTTCGGGTGCAGCTATGCAAGCCCTCAAAGCTGATCCTAACGTCGTGCTTCATGCCCTTGGTGATATATTTCCTGAGCGATTTGATACGTGTTTGGAAGGGTTAAAAAAAGTACACGGAGAAAAAGTGAAAGTGGATGATGGACACAAATTTTTGGGTTTTGATGCCTACCAAAAGGTGATTGATTCGGGAGTGGATGTAGTTTTATTGGCTACGCCACCTCATTTTCGTCCACTTCATTTAGAAGCTGCCATCAAAGCAGGAAAACATATTTTTTGCGAAAAACCTGTGGCCGTTGATGCGCCTGGTATCCGTAAAGTATTGGAATTGACGAGATTGGCCAAAGAGAAAAACCTTTCGTTGGTATCGGGTTTCTGCTGGCGTTTTCATGAACCCAAACGCGCTGTATTTGGTAAAATCAATGACGGTTCGATTGGCGAAGTAATGTCTATTTATAATACCTACAATACAGGTGGTGCTTGGTCTTTTCCCCGTCAGGAAGGCTGGAATGATTTACAATTTCAGCTGCGTAACTGGATGTATTATACGTGGTTGGCAGGTGACCACATCGTAGAGCAAGCCGTACACAGCTTGGACATGATGTCGTGGGCCATGGGTGACGTATTGCCCGTAAGTGCTGTTGGAACAGGTGGGCGTCAGGTGCGGGTTGATCCTCTTTTTGGTCATATTTTTGACCACTTTGCCATTACCTACGATTATCCAAACGGCGCTAAAGGATTCCATTTCTCGCGTCAGCAGGAAAACTGTGAGCGTAGCTACTTGGTAGAAACGTTTGGAACCAAAGGCCGTGCGATGGCCAACTGCTCACGCCCTACACACAAAATTGAAGGTGCTAATCCTTGGGAATATGCAGGGGTTCAAAACGACATGTACCAAACTGAACACAACGAATTGTTCGCTTCTATTCGTAACAGCACCCCTATCAACAATGGCGAATGGATGGCCAATAGTACGATGATTGCCATCATGGGTCGCATGGCTGCCTATACGGGTAAAAAAATCACGTGGGACGATGCCATGAAATCAAATGAAAAACTGATACCAGACTTCATTATGAGCTGGGATCAGCCTGCTCCTAAAGTGGAAGTAGCTCGTCCAGGTTTTACGCCATTCTTTTAAGTTTGTCTCATGCAAAGAAGAGATTTTCTGATAAATACAACCATCGCGGCTTCGGCTGCGGTGGTTGGAATAGATCGTTCGGTACTTGCTACGCAGCCCATTAAGCCGTTGATCAAGAAGAGTTTGAAATATGGAATGGTAGATGAAAAAATCTCCGTTTTGGACAAATTCAAACTGCTGAAAGACCTTGGTTTTGATGGTGTAGAATTGGATTCACCCAATGAGCTTGACCCCAAGGAAATTTTGGCCGCCCGTGACAAAACAGGCTTAGAGCTTCCAGGCGTAGTGAATTCAGCCCATTGGAAATATCCGCTATCAGATGCCGACCCTAAAGTGCGTGAAGTTTGCTTTAAAGCAATGGAAAAATCCCTCAACGACTGCAAACTCTATGGAGGGACAACGGTTTTGTTGGTGCCAGGAGTGGTTAATCAAAATACAAGCTACGAAGATGCGTACAAACGTGCACAGGCAGAAATCAAAAAACTGTTGCCCATCGCGGAAAAAACGGGTATCAAGATTGCTCTCGAAAATGTGTGGAACAATTTTCTAATCAGCCCGGTAGAAGCGGCGCGTTTTGTGGACGAAATCAATCACCCGTTATTGGGTTGGTATTTTGACGTAGGAAA
>JBDHXS010000466.1:0-5785 GCA_039810845.1 Runella sp.
TTCATTCAACTGTTTCATTTAAAGGACTTTAGTAACTTTAAATAAAAACACAGCAATGCAACCAACAGAACCCTTCGATTTTGACTCCTTCAAGCAAGAAGCTATGAAGGAGCTGTATAAAGGCAAACCTTTAATGGGAGAAAATGGCATTTTCACTCCGCTCTTAAAACACTTTTTAGAAGCTACTCTTCAAGGTGAGATAGATACTCATTTGAAAGAGCAACAAGCGAAATCCAATCCAAACCGTAGGAATGGAACGGGTACAAAGCAAGTCCGCAGCAGTTTGGGTAAATTTGACTTGGAGACACCTCGCGACCGAGCCGGTAGTTATGAGCCAACCATTGTACCCAAGCGCCAAACGATTTTAACAGATCAGTTAGAATCAAAGATAATCTCAATGTATGGCCGAGGCATGAGCTATTCGGATATATCGGGTCATTTACAGGAACTGTATGGATTCAGTCCTTCCGTCGGTGAATTAAGTAGTATAACCGATCGTATCTTACCTGTTTTGAAAGAGTGGCAAAATCGCCCGTTATACAGTATTTATGTTGCTGTTTGGTTAGACGCCATGTACTATAAAGTACGACTGGATGGCAAGGTAGTTACACGGGTTTTATACAGCGTAATTGGCCTGAATTTACACAGAAAGAAAGCCGTTTTGGGTATTTATCTCTCCGAAAGTGAAGGTGCCAAGTTTTGCGGGGCCGCCCGTGCGGTTATCAGTTTTACAGGACCTCAAACAGCGTGGTGTAGAATCGGACGACCGAAGCCGATGTGCTTTTTGCCTGTGTGGATGGGTTAAAGGGTTTCCTGAAGCAATACAGACCGCTTTTCCTCAAACCTTGGTCCAGTTATGTGTAGTACATCAGATTCGTTACGCACTCAGATTGATTCCTGACAAAAATGTCAAAGAGTTCATGATCGACTTAAAAGCTGTTTATCAGGCTCCTAACCTCAAGATAGCAGAAGACAATCTATTGGTTCTTGAAGAAAAGTGGGGGAAAGTATATCCCCAAGCCGTTGGTACATGGACCAATAATTGGGCGAATATTTCAACGTTTTTTGATTATTCTGGACCTGTGCGTAAAATCATTTATACCACTAATGCCATTGAATCCTATCATCGCAATATCCGTAAGTTTACCAAGACCAAAGCGGCTTTTACCTCCGATAATGCCTTACTGAGATTGGCTTTCTTAGCCATTCAGAACATGGATAAAATTTGGAATAAGACTACCTTTAATTGGAAAGCGATTTTGTCTGAATTGTTGATTATATTTGGTGAGAGGATTCAAATTGACAAACTTGAAAATTAACTGCTGACACAGTTCAGTGAAAACTCTCAACCTTTATAATCAAATGGTTATATAGGCTCTTCCTCTTCGCTTAAATTATTTATTTTCAATGACTTATAAAGGGAGTTGTTGGATTTGTGAAAGCCTTAGACTTAGATTTAGGGCTTTTTTTGAGCTTTTTACAGGCTTTGCTGCATGGCTAATTTGAGTTCTTATTTTTACTTTGGCAGTCTTAGTTAAATAAATCGGTTGAGACAATAGGTTTTTAATACGAACTTCAATCTTCTGATGGCTGAACAAACAGGTTGATAATCGCGCCCAAAAATCGGAAAAATCAAAATCGCCCAGCATATTTGTAGAAAAAACTACGATTATGCCAAACTGGATTACTGCTAAAGAATACACCGATATCACCTACAAAAAATGCGATGGTGTTGCCCGTATCGCGTTCAACCGCCCCGAAGTGCGCAACGCCTTCCGACCCAAAACAACCTTTGAACTCCTTGATGCTTTCGAAGATGCTACCCACGACCCCAAAGTAGGTGTAGTGCTGTTGTCGGGAGAGGGGCCTTCGCCAAAAGACGGAATTTGGGCTTTTTGCTCAGGTGGCGACCAAAAAGCCCGCCAAAAAGGAGGCTATCGCGCTGAAGATGGCCGCGACCGCCTCAATATTTTGGAAGTGCAGCGACAAATCCGTTTTATGACGAAGCCCGTGATTGCGGTGGTGCCAGGTTGGGCCGTAGGCGGGGGGCATAGCCTACACGTTGTCTGTGACTTGACGCTCGCCAGCAAAGAACACGCTATTTTTAAACAAACCGACGCCGACGTTGCCAGCTACGACGCGGGCTATGGTTCGGCTTATTTGGCACGGATGATTGGACAAAAACGCGCCCGCGAAATTTTCTTTTTAGGACGTAATTATTCGGCTCAAGAGGCTTTTGAAATGGGAATGGTCAACGCCGTAGTGCCTCACGATGAACTCGAAGATACAGCCTTCCAGTGGGCGCAGGAAATTTTGGGCAAGAGTCCAATGGCAATTCGGATGTTGAAGTTTGCCTTCAACCTCGTAGACGATGGCTTGGTAGGACAGCAATTGTTTGCAGGAGAGGCCACTCGCTTAGGTTACATGACCGAAGAGGCGCAAGAAGGACGCGATGCTTTTCTCGAAAAACGAAAACCGAATTGGGATAAGTTTGAACGATTCTCGTAACCAAACCTCCCAAACGCCCCTTCTATAATAAGACACCGTAAAAGCAGAATAGGCTTTATTTGAAAGATGGATACATTGCCAATTTCTGGGATTTTTGCGTAGTTTTGGCCAAATTTTTGTCAGTACCCATGCCCGCAACATTACCCCTTTTCTTGATCATGGCCCTTTCCTCCGTGGTGGTGGGGGTTTATTTAGAACGTAAAGTATCTGCTTTTATCCAGGATCGTATGGGGCCTATGGAGGTAGGAAAATGGGGCTTGTTGCAACTCATTGCAGACCTTATTAAGCTTCTCCAGAAAGAAGACATTGTACCCATCGCTGCAGATCGGAAATTGTTTCTGTTTGCCCCATTGGTGATCTTTACGGCTATTTTTGCAGGTTATGCCGTTTTGCCGCTAAGTCCTGATTTGCAAGGCTCTACGGCTACTGTCGGGCTTTTTTACTTGATGACGATTATTTCAGTGGACGTGGTTGGAATCTTGATGGCGGGTTGGGGTTCCAACAACAAGTTTGCGTTGTTTGGGGCGATGCGCTCCGTAGCTCAAATTGTATCATACGAAATCCCGTTGGGATTGGTGGTGTTGTGTGTTGTAATGACAGCTCAAACCTTAGATTTGCAGGCCATCAGCTATCAGCAGGGACTCTATTCAGACGAAACCGTTTACCTTTTCGGACTCAAATCGTTGGGCATTGATATTACCAATATTGGTGGTTTTTTGAGTTGGAACATTATCAAAAGCCCGTTTTTGATGGTCGCTTATATTGTCTTCTTTATCACCACCTTAGCAGAGTGTAACCGCGCTCCTTTCGACATCCCCGAAGGGGAATCGGAGCTTGTGGGCGGTTTTCATACCGAATACTCAGGAATGCGCTGGGCGTTATTATTTTTGTCCGAATATGCCATGATGCTATTGGTGTCACTGTTGGGGGCTATTCTGTTTTTGGGAAGCTGGAATACGCCATTACCCAATATCGGCCCGATTCGCCTTGCCGATTGGACGAGCGGCGCTCCTGGTACCATCTGGGGCAATCTCACAGGGGCTTTTTGGTTGATTTTTAAAGCTGGAATCGCCATTTTGATTCAAATGTGGGTACGCTGGACTTTCCCACGTTTGCGTGTAGATCAGCTCATGTTTTTGTGCTGGAAAGTGCTTACGCCTGTGGCATTGATTCTGTTTTTTGTTTGTGGTGTTTGGCGATTGCTCATGGTGTAACACAATCAAATGCCTTTGGTGTCATTAAAAAATCTTATTCTTCATTTTTATCTAATTCATCTTCTTTAAATGGTTGATAATCAAAGATGAGTGTGGGCATTGGGTCTGTCTAATTTATCTCTTTTTGGTTTTAAAGAATACTGAAAATATCTGCAAAAAAACTATCTTTGCTGATATTTTAAAAAAAATTAAAAACCACCCATTCTTATGAAAGCTACTTTTTACTTATGTACCATAGCATGGTTAATGTGTGTTGGTATTACCCACGCTCAGACTACTCACGCCTTCACCGAAGGTTTAGTTGTGGGACCTTGTCATCAATACGGACGTGAAGCGATTTATAAAGACCAGTTAACCTACCAATTGATTCAGAAGACATTTGCTACACCTGCCGAAGGAAAAATGTTTTTGACGGATGCCCAAGGGAAAGAACTAAAATGGCAAGGGGTAGTGGCTGATACAGCCAAACGCTTTCGTCATGCGGCGTTGAGTAATGGCTATCTGTATTTGACCTATACTGCCCCAAAAGAGATGATGGCATTGTTGCATGTGGCAGGCCACGCGGGTTTATATTTTAACGGTGTACCGCGTGGAGGAGATGCCAATCAGTATGGCTATATGTACAGCCCTATCAAACTCAAAAAGGGGTTAAATGAAATTTTGGTACGCGTGGGTATGGGAGGGCGCTTTCAGGGGGTGAAGGCCAATTTGATTTTTCCTGATAAAAACATCTTGTTAAGTACACCTGATATAACACTGCCGCATATAGTCCTTACCGAAAATAATGAGCCTGTTTGGGGGGGAATTGTATTGTTCAATTTGAGTGAAAAACCATTGGTTAATTTAAAGCTCCGTGCGGTGATTCAAGGCAAAGAAATTATTACCGATGTGCCTACTGTCACCGCCTTAAATTCTCGTAAAGTAGGCTTCAAAATAGATGGGAGTGCTGTTCAACAAAAAGGCGAAGTTGCTTGTGAACTTACTTTACTACAAAATGGTAAAGCCATTGACCAAAAGACCATTACTTTACAAGCTGTTTCTAATCGCGAGCATTACAGTAATACCTTTATCAGTGCTATTGATGGAAGTGTGCAATATTTTGGCGTAGCACCTCAAAAAGGTGGTCAAACCGATACAGCAGCTTTGTTTCTGTCTGTACACGGTGCTGGTGTAGAGGCGATTGGACAGGCAAGAGCATATAAACCAAAGGATTGGGGTACATTGGTAGCTCCTACCAATCGTCGTCCGAGAGGCTTTAACTGGGAAGATTGGGGCCGAATAGATGCGCTTGAGGTACTGGAGGTGGCTAAAAAGAAATTTAACCCACACCCTCAAAAAATTTACCTGACAGGACATTCGATGGGAGGGCATGGTAGTTGGTATTTGGGTGCTACCTACCCTGGCAAATGGGCGGGAGTAGCTCCTTGTGCAGGTTACCCAACATTGATGGGGTATGGCTCTGCTGATGGTAAAATCCCTGAAAATAGCACTGACAAGGTGGAACAGATGTTGTTGCGGGCCAGTAATCCAAGCAATGTGATGAAATTGGCCTCTAATTACAAAGCAAGCGGTATCTATATTTTGCACGGTGATGCCGACCGTACGGTTTCGGTCGAGTATGCCCGCACGATGCGCAACACATTGGGGGCCTTCCATAATGATTTCTCCTATTATGAATATCCCAATGGTTCACATTGGTACGGCGACCATAGTGTTGATTGGCCTGCACTGTTTGATTTCTTTCAATGGCACCGCAGCAAAAAAGTGGAAGAGATGGATGTCATAGATTTTACCACAGCCAATCCTGCGATTTCATCCAATTATCATTGGGCAGGAGTGGAACAGCAGGAAATTCCGCTGAACTATAGCCATATTCAAGCTAAGCGCAATTTGGCTGATAAAAGCATTAGTGTAACCACCGATAACGTGCGAGCATTGATGATAATGCCAGGTGCATTTCCGAAAGGGCAATCTTTTAAAGTAAAAATAGACGAGGTGGAGGTTTGTGCTGATTGTAAATTGGGAGACCAACCTTTATATTTTACTAAAAATGCGAAGTGGAG
>JBDHXS010000467.1:0-5737 GCA_039810845.1 Runella sp.
AGCACCCGAAAAAGAATAGGCAGTTCCGATATTCATGTATTGCTCCCAAAAACCGCCCACAAGTTGTGATAGGGTTGTGCCATATCGCGTATCAAATAAACCGAAACGTGCCAAGTCGCCGATTTGCTGATTACCCACTCGTCCAACGCCCAGTCTCATTTTTAATTCGGAGAAGAGCGTATTGTTTTTCATAAATTCTTCTTGGTCAATTCGCCATCCCAACGAAGCGGCGGGGAAGATACCGTAGCGGTTGTCGGCCCCGAATCGAGAGGAACCATCGCGACGAACGGTCACTGCTACTAAATATTTATCCGAAAAATTGTAATCAACCCGACCGAACTGAGACCATAAACGATGCCCCGTAGAACCACCCGAAACGGTTGTGTTGCCTGTACCAGCATTCAAGGTAAAATACTCTTCTGATTGGAGGGCAAAGCCTTCTTTTTTCGTTGTTTGGAAATTCAAATCCGTTTTAATATACTCCGTTCCTACCAAAAACTTGAAGTGATGCTTGTCGTTCAAATCCCAATTGTAGCGTAAAGTGTTTGACCAAGTAGTACTCAAATAATGGTTTTGGTCAAAGAGCAGGCTATTGGTCGTACGGTTAAAAGCTCCTTCCGAAAAGGTAGGTGTAATCACTTTGTTCAAAAAACGGGCATCATCCGCACCCAAATTCGACTTAAAAAACAGGTTCTTAATCGGTTGAATTTCCACGAAAATATTCCCGAAGGTACTCAACCGATTGGCATTGTTCCATTTGGCCAAGTCTTGCATGTGTAGCGGGTTATTTCTATCCGAATAACCGGCCCCCGATGCTCCGGCGTAGGTAACGCCGTCTTTTTGATAAACAGGAATGGTAGGAGCCAAAGTAACCGCCAAGAAGGAAGTGGCAGCTCCACCTAAGTCACGGGCAGTTAAGGTTTCGTTAGAATTTGCTACCCGTAAATTGACACCAAATCGTACTTTATCATCAAAAGCGCGTGTTAAGGCACTAATACTACCACTCAAACGGTCGTAGTTGGTAAATCGCAGCATCCCCGTGTTTTTGAGCTGGCCCAGATTGATTTCAAATGACGAGGTTTTGTTGCCGTAAGAAGCAGTAAAGTCATTTTTAGTCACAATTCCCGTTTTATACATTACATTTTGCCAATCGGTATCGCCTGCGGGCGTATTAGGATCTCCCCCTACTAACGGTTTTACCGAAACGCTGTTCAAGACAGGATTGGCAAAGTTTTTATTCCAATCAAAAGTGTAAATATCACCATAGCCAGCCACAGGATCTTGGCCGTCATTGACCGATGCTTGCCACAAAGCCCTACCTCTATCCACAGAATTTAGCATCTTCAGTCGCATTGATTTCTCCGACTGTGCCGAAACACTGCTATTGAACTGAAACTCTATTTTACCGTTTGTATTGCCGCCATTTTTCGTAGTGACGATAATAACGCCATTGGAAGCACGGGCTCCGTAGATAGATTCAGCGGAGGCATCTTTCAGTACTTGAACGGACTCAATATTGGCAGGGTTCATGTTTTGAAATACTTCTGGACGGGTCGTAGGAATCCCATCAATGATGTACAATGGGTCATTATTGCCCAAGGTATTGGCACCACGAATCAAAATTCGACTGTTGGAGCCGTTAGGCGACCCATCTTTTTCAACGTACAAACCTGCTACTCGCCCTTGGAGGGATTGCATAGGATTACCCGAACTGTTGTTTTTGACAGGTTTTAGCTCCACTACGGCCACCGAACCCGTCAGATCTTCTTTGCGCTGCGAAGTATAACCCACCACAACGACCTCACCAAGCGTTCCACCTGAGCTCAGACTGACTTTTATGTTGTTCAGTCCCGTAATCAAGACTTCTTTGGTGGTGTAACCGATAAACGACACTTTCAATGTAGTGGCATTTTCGGGTACTGAAATTGAAAATTTGCCTTCTGCATCAGCCGTTGTACCGATGGTAGTGCCTGAGAGTATGATGCTGGCGCCCACCAAGGGTTCATTGTTGTCTTGTCCCGTGACGGTTCCGGTTACGACACGTTGCGCTAAAGCGATTTGCAGCGTCAGGAGCCAAACTGCCAGGCTCAAAAGATGATTTTTCATCTTCATCAAGTAAAGAATTTTCGTGTTCATAGAGGTTGTTGTATTAGATTGGGGGTTAAAAAAGATTGAATTTCGGAGTAAGAAACAAAAGGGGTAGCTCCCTGGTAAGTGGCTACCAATGAACCCATAGCGCAGGCAAATTGCAGGCTGTCAGCAGGTGACTGCCCGTCCAGTAAGCAGGTGAGTAGAGCGGCCAAAAACGAGTCACCGCTACCAATGGTATCCTTGACTTCTACCTGGAATCCGTTGGCGTGGTAAAATTGACCCGCTGTCCACAACATCGCTCCGTGTTCCCCTTTGGTGACGCAGATAGTTTGAACGTCAAAATGCGTGGCCAATTCAACGATAGCAGTCTCTTCATCGGCATTGGGAGCATACCAACTTGCTAATAAGGCCAATTCATGGGCATTCATTTTGACCATATTGGCTTCGCTAAGCAGATGTTCGAGCGTGGTTTGATCATAATGCGGAGCACGCAGATTTACGTCGAATACCTTAAAACGGGCTTTTTTGAGCAGCCGAAAGAGCGTCTCAGCTGAAGTAGCACTGCGGGCAGACAAACTACCATAGATAAAAACATCAGCACTTACTACCGCATCTCCCAACGCCTCGTCATACTGGATATAGTCCCAAGCCACGGGTTGCACTATCTTGTATGTGACCTCGTTTTTATTACTTACGTTAGCTTTTACAACCCCCGTCAGGTGGGTTTCTCCCTGTTGAATTAAGTCAGTATTTAGACCTTTTTCGATCACAAATTCAAAGAGTTCTTTTCCTAATTCGTCGTTGCCAACGCGGCTAATCATCTGCGGATTATGGCCTAAGTTTTTGAGATGAACTGCCACATTCATGGGTGCCCCGCCAGGTTGTTTGCCCGTAGGCAATACGTCCCAAAGCATTTCGCCAAAACAAATGATAAGCCCCCTAACCCCCGATGGGGGAATACTTTCTGCAATTATTTGATTCATAAAAGTATTTTTTAAAATGTCATCCAATATGAAAATGAGTCATTCCCCCATTGGGGGACAGAGGGCTTTCAAGCGAAGACCCTTTGGTTTCGGGCATCATTTTCCAGACAAAGAGTACTTGGAGTAGCATCATTCCCGAGAAAAACAGAAACGTATTGCCGCCGCCCAAATAGCTGGCAATGGAAGGAAAGCTAAACGCCACGATAGCTGCCATAATCCAGTGGGTAAAGCTGCCCAAAGCCTGTCCGTTGGCGCGTACTTCATTGGGGAAAATTTCGGAGATAAAGACCCAAATCACGGCACCTTGTGAGAAGGCAAAGAAGGCGATGTAAACAAAAAGCAGAACGGGGACACTCAT
This sequence comes from Runella sp., assembly GCA_039810845.1. Lineage (GTDB taxonomy): Bacteria > Bacteroidota > Bacteroidia > Cytophagales > Spirosomataceae > Runella. The sequence continues at coordinate 3,433 of JBDHXS010000467.1, forward strand.
GCCAAAGTCTTCCAGATAGAAAGCACGAGCCACCAAACCCAGTGTAACAATTAACCCTACCGAGCCAATCAACATCAGCTTGCGGCGTCCGAAACGGTCAATGACGTTGAGTGCTAAGAGCGTGAAAATCAAATTGGTAAGCCCAATTCCTGCCGACGAAAGCAAAGCGGAATCTTTGCCCAGACCTGTCATTTCAAAAATGCGTGGTGCGTAGTAAATAATGGCGTTGATGCCCGACATTTGGTTGAAAACAGCAAATAAGATGGCCAATGTCACGGGTATTTTGTATTTGCCCGAAAAGAGTTGAGGTTTACCAATAGGAGTGTCGGTTTGGCTATTGCTAATGTTTTGGAGGGTTTGCTTGGCAGTCTGCGGGTCAATGATTTCAAGAATAGAAAGTGCTTCGATAGTTTTGCCTTGTTTGAGTACCAACCAACGCGGACTTTCGGGGATGTTAAGGACAGTAATAATAAACAACAGAGCTGGAAATGCTTGCACACCCAACATCCAGCGCCAAGCTTCTTGGGGAATGTCTTGTAGAAAATAATTGGAAATGTAGGCAACGAGAATGCCAAAAACGACATTAAACTGAAAAAGAGCAACCATTTTGCCCCGCGAACGAGCAGGCGATATTTCGGTGATGTACATCGGAGCTGCCACCGATGAGGCTCCTACGCCCAAACCACCCAAAAAACGGAATACCAAAAACAAGTTCCAATCGTGCGCTAAAGCCGTACCCAACGCCGACAGTAAATAAGATAGTGCAATCCAGAACAACGTCTTCTTGCGTCCGAGGCGATCGGCGGGGATGCCGCCAAACATAGAGCCAATGACTGTGCCTATTAAGGCAATAGAGACTGTTAGTCCGTGTTGGAAAGGTGTGAGCGACCAAAGTTGTTGGAGGGTTTGTTCTACACCCGAAATAACGGCGGTATCAAACCCGAAAAGAAACCCACCCAATGCGGCGGTAATGGACCAAAAAAAGATGCTGTTCTGACGACTCATTCGTATTAAAGATTTAGAACTTGTGTTCGATTGAATGAGTCAAAAGTAGAAGGTGGTCAGCGCATCGAATATTGGTTTTCTTTCAAATACTTACAAATTTCGTTCGAGACTTAATGTGCTGATTTTTAACAAGTTAATATCTATTAAGAATAATTTACTTTCAAAAATGTTACGTTCATTTTTGGGAATCGTACATGATATGGGAAGGAAGATTGAGAGTTAAAGCTCTTTGGGAGGGAAGTGATACCTTATAGGAGGTGGTAACCGAAGATAGAGAGCCTTATCTTGGAAAACTTGGTTAACAATCTTTGGGAGCTTTGTATTCGGGTGGGTTAAGTAGTGGCTAATACAGATAAATCATTTTGCTTTTTGGCGGTCAGTATTGTATGTATGTCAAATTCTGTTTCTGAAATTTTATACTTCACTTTAAATGTTTTTATTTCTACGAATTTAGAATTACTGAGTTGTGATTTAATGTCTTCCAAAGTGTGATAATAAAAATAAACTCGTCCACCACTTCCCGTTTTAAATTCAGATTTATCGGGATTGCCTTCAACAAAACTTAAGTAGATTAAACCGTTTTCGTTTAATAGATTGTAAGAAGAAGAAATCAGTTCGTGACTTTCAGTTTGGGATAAGTAAGGCAGACAAAAACCGCAAATTATACCATCATATTCGCTACCAAGACTTCCGATTTGTCTGCAGTCCATAATAGCAAAATGTGCGGTTGGGTTATTTTTTCTCGCAAGTTCTATCATATTTGGTGCAATATCAATCCCAAAAATGTCAAAGTCTGGCCTTTTAGATAACAGGTATTTAGTAATGTTTCCTGGTCCGCAACCGATTTCTAAAAGTTTTGCTTTGGGCTCATCAATGGAACTACAAATGAAGTCGTAGGTGTCATTATACAACTCTAATTCCATAAACTTGTCTTGGTAGATTGAAGCAATCTTATTCCAAGTATCAAATGTTTCTTTGTATCTGTCCATGATGTAGTTATTTTAAAATGCCTTATAACGAGAGATAGCTTTGCTAACGTGTGTGGGGATTTGCGCCGGGTTTTTTCCGAGCCGAGCGAAGGTGAAGAAAAAAGTATGGCACAAATCCCCTGTTGCACGAAGTGCTGTAGCGAAGAGAAGGTATTTCGTCGCAACTCCTAAATATAAGAAAGTTTTGTAATATCGCACGGGCGACCCCGTTCTTGTATTTATTTAAATTATTGCTTGGGTTTTTTGCACTTTCTGTATTGTTAACGTCTTAGGTCATCTTCACATTCAAAAATATTGCATTTGTTTTACAA